>JAKSBD010000166.1 GCA_022361295.1 Bacteroidales bacterium | reverse complement strand
TAGCCATACGCAAAATGAAAATCGCTGGAATTGGGTTTAGCAAACATGTTCGTAAGTTTCGGTTGGTAAACAACTCCAATTGACCAATTTTCTTTGGCGTGTAAAAGTGAACTAAAAAGTAATATTCCAATAATTGATAGTTTCAGTTTCTTCATTTTGTTTTTTCAATTAAGCCCAACAGTCTCGCACTATGGTGTCGTAAGGTATTTTAACCATACAATATTTCCAAGTTGAACTGAGTCAGAGCGTATTATTTGTTTTTATCTTTTCATTGCTAAAGCGAAGTGAACCTAAGAAAAGCAAATACATTGTTCATAAATCAAATCTTTGACATTGGTTGCCAAAGCTACGAACCGTCCCAAATGAGTCGGCTCACTTTATTAGCCATTATTGTGTGCATGTGCTTAATTCTCAAAACTTATTATATAAAACCGTTTATTTAGGTTTATTTTAATTGGATTTTCGTTTTTCCACTTATTAAAACCCTCAAGGTCAAGCTCTAAATCCTTAGGAACTATCATTACCATATCGAACTGTTCCATAATAAATTCCTCTAAAAATCCTTTATCAATAATCGAGTTCAACTCGGCTAAATACTCTTTAGTTTGTGTTGTTGCAGACATGTTTGGATGTTTCTTTTGGAATGCAGTAAACTCTTTAAGAGATGAAATATGCAGGTCTAAATACAATCCTGGAAATCCGCTGGCACGCTCTAATGAATCAACGTTCTCAAATGCCCAATCAATTTTCTTATATGCACTTCCCATTGCAGAGCCAAGCATCAACGAATCTACGAATGCTGTTTTTGCAAAATAAACACTTGCTTTTGGTTGTAGTTTAGACTGTTTAACAAGTCTTGTAGGTTTATATAAATTTAAGAACTCCTTTTCAATTTGGTTAATACCTGTTGAATCTAGTACCTCAGAACTTAACCTGATTTTTAAAAACCACTCTCCACATTCATAGACACAAAGACTTGATTCCTTATCAGAGGTTTTAATATTGGCCTTAAAGCCATTAAGCTTGTAGTTTCCTCTTTTGAATGACACAGCATGCTGCACTGCATTTATTCCGTTTTCAGAAATATTTGCAACAGATTGCATAGATTTTATATATTCATTTCTTAGACGATCTTCGGTTCCTGCCCCAGCCGGATATAAATAAATAGAAATGGTAGTCTTTAAATCATTTGTTTTATAAGTAATCCCAACATTATCCCTCTTTTTGTCAAAGGCATATATTTCACTTCTATTAAGCTGGTTAATTGTTAATGGAAAAGAAAATCCGGTTTCCGAATGAACATAATCAGATTTAGACTTTATTTTTTTAGGTTTAGTTTGAGCCTGAATCGAAAGGCTAATCATTAAGTATACAAGTAATAATAAAGATTCTCTCATTGAAAATTTTGTTTATTGTTCGTTCTGGACCGCATTACACACAACTGCCTGCCACATGACGCTGTAGCAAGTTTGCGCCTCGATTATTCGTTCGGCAGAACAGACAACCGAGGCGTTAATTGAAGATCATCAAAGCCCATCTACCCAGTCAAGGTGCGTTGCTGCCAGCTATACCTTATGGCGGTTTGTTTCAACAGTTTTTTTGTCAAACGATTTACTTAATTGATTTGCTTTTCAATTCGTTCAAGTAATCTGCGTTTGGTATATATCATTGCTTCATCATTTTTAATCTCTATTCGAATGTATTCTTTCGTAATAGATTCTAAAAACCTTACTAGCTTATTCTTCTTAACATATTTACATCCTGATGGATTAGAATCGATTTTTATATGCTTTTCGTTTAATATTAGTTCAATTTTTTCAAGTAAAGAATTAGAACCTTTATATTCTGAAACCATTAGAAATCCATTTCTATTTACCAAATTCCAGGTTATCGATGTAACGAATAGTATTGCTATTTGACCAATCCAAATAGGAGTGTCCAGGAAAATCTGCGGTTGACCTTTAATTGAAGTGTATATAAAATTCCCAGCTAACACCATAATATAAGTTATTCCAAAGAATAACAATGTGTCTGAAAATGATAAACTCAATAATTTCTTTTTGATTTTCATAGTCTTCAGGTTTTGTTTTTTTACTTGTTGCCGACTGCCTGCCGCATAGTGCGTAAGGGAATTTAACTTGTTAAACGTTTATAAACGACTATACATCTTATCACCTTCATGCCAACACCTTAAAATCTCCTTTTATATTCCACCCCAAATTGACACTCCTCCAGGTGGTTATTCCGATGAGTACAACTAAATTAAGTATTTTCTATAAACAACAAGTATTCTATTGATAAATAATTGCAATCTATTGATAAAGCAAGAGAAGATATTGAAGAGAAAAGGGTATGAGTAACTAAGCACCGCTCTCTGCCCGCAATAATTGATCAATTATTTTGTTAGTGGATTTTTGTATTCTCAGAATAGTATTTTCATCTTCATAAAGAAGGTAATAGGCCATCCACACCAATCGCTCATTAAGCAGTAAACCATTGATTGACATTGCCATTGTGTACGGTTCATAGCCATCCATTTTATATTTGGTCAGCATCACATAGGTAAATGATTCATCGTTGTGATTATAGGCCTTTATTACTGTTGGAACACCTATCTCCATATCCAAACCAACCTTGTCAATTTCCTTCTGCATCAAATCCCAATTCTTGGAAACAAAGTTACCTGCCAAAACATCTTTCATTTGCTTAAGCATTGCATTATCGGCCTTATAGTCCTTAATCTGCTTTGTACCATAAATCTTGAAATAATCATCAAAGCCAATAAGTCCCAAACTGTCCTTCTTCCCGTAAATCTCATCATTCAAATAAAAACCCAATACTATATTGGTTGGGGCTTCCGTACCATCCGCCATTTGCTTAACAACAGGGTAATCGTAGCACTCATTATAGCCTTCAATTTCTGGCAGGCATATTTCAGCAGCTCCAAAATAGGTCTTCCTGAAGCATTCATTTTCCTGGGAAAAGGCCCCATTACCAATTAGCAATAAAATTGCAGCTATGCATATAACTCTTGTCATCTTTTAATTTTTAGGAAATCAATATAACAACTATTATTGTATTATTTCAATTATGAATGAAAGCAAATTTAAAAGATTAGCATCAAAGATAAACCCAAAGACAAAAACTTGATTTAGAGTTTCATTATGCAACCCTGCGACTCAGCCTCACAGCGCTTGAGTGTCCAAAACCTGCTTTTGCCGCAATTATTTATAATACACACCTCAATAATGCCCATATATTCCATATGTTCACTCCTTTCAGGAATAGTGTCCACATCGGAATCATGAAGAATTGAGTATTCTTAATGAATTCAACACCTAAACTCACCTCCCCACTCGGGAAGTTTGCAACTTCGTCCAATTATTCCTGTAATCTGTGATTACATACATATCAGAACAAACAATACATATGGTTCACTATCCAACCCTGCGCCTCAGCATTGATTTTCATTTTTATAACAACCCCAATCTTAAACCCAATTAATCCATCCAACTTTGACGAATTACAGAGTTTTATATCCCAATTAAAATTCG
>JAKSBD010000167.1 GCA_022361295.1 Bacteroidales bacterium | reverse complement strand
TTTCCTAAAAGTGGTTCGTTTTTAGATGTACGTGAAATGATGGAAACGAAACCTTCGAAGGCAGATATAAAGATTGAAATTGAAGAAAAAATCAAGGCGCGACAACAGGAATTGAAGCAATTGAATTGTACCGATGATTATTTTAATACCATAGAAAAGGCGCGTATTCAGTTTGATGCAGCCAATTCATTCCTATCCTTTGGCATGTATAATGCATATGTCAACAAGCTGCCAAATGAAGAAATGATGGCGAGTATACAAGATGGTTTAGCGTATTTCAAGGCTGATATTGACAATTATCTATCTCTTAAGTGTGATGCCAGTATTTTATGCCTGGATGCCTTTGGTGCTGTTGCCCAACAATATATTGAATTACATGGGGAAGAAAATATTGACACTGAAATTCTTGATTACTTGCAAACACAGGAACTCGTATACTATTTGGGAAGCAAAGGACCGGTTTCGGAGGTGTTATCAAGAAAACAAGACGTTTTAGCAATATTAAGGACTGAAAAGTATAAAGGATTGTTGAATAAAGCTTTTGAGAAGTATAACCATTTAATTCCAGGGCAAAAAGCACCTGCTTTGAATTTTACTACATTGGATGGGAAACAACTATCCTTAGAAGCTTATAAAGGAAAAGTGCTTGTGATTGATGTTTGGGCAACCTGGTGCGGCCCCTGTAAAGCAGAGTCACCTTATTTTGAGGCCTTGGCAGAGAAATATGCAAATGAAGAAATGATCTTTGTCTCAATTAGTATTGATTCGTCTGAAAAACCATGGCGAGCTTATTTAGAAAAGCATGAAAAGTCATCGCTTCAGGTTATTACACCACGATCCAATTTCAAAGAATATGAACTGCTAGGGGTTCCCCGTTTTATGATACTGGACAAAAACGGTGTTTTTATTGATGCTTTTGCCCCAGCACCATCCAATGCTGCTTTTGAAAATATTATTAAGTCGTTATAATCCTGTAAATAAGAACAGTTAATCTATCAGAGCCATCCTTCTTTATGAGTGGCTCTGATATTGGTGTTTAGTATTATAAATCGATGTAAGACAATGTGTATGGTATACTATGCTCTGAATTGATCATACCTTCCGTAACCATTAAATCAAAATTGGCAATAATCAGTTTACCATTGTAAACAATTAAGTCAGCAGGCTGGTCAAGTTCTCCATTACTGCCATCATTATCAGGATAATCAGCAATTACTTTATACTTCCCTTTTTTATCTACTTTATAGATCTGATTTTGGGAGAAACCTGCCACATAAACGTTATCCTCGAAATCCATATACATACCATCAATACCCGCTGTATTGGGTAATTGTGCAAATACAGAAGATTTTTTAACTCTTCCATCTTTGTTTAGTATAAGTTTGTAAATTTTCCCATCGCCAAAATCACCTACCAATAATTGTCCTTTTTTATTAAATGCCAGGCCGTCCAAACCAAATTGGCGATCTGGATTTTGCGTTTGAGTAGTGAATATCAAGTGGGCATCATTACTATCACCATTAATTAACACATCCCGCTCATTAGTACCAAAACGATAGACACCACTTGTCAGCTTTTCTGTTTTATATTTTGGTAATTGGGGTGTGGTTACGTATATGGCGCCATTATTATAACGCAATCCATTGGGGCCGGTCATACCTTTGGCTACAACTTCTGTTTTTTCAATTCGCCCGTTTTTCAATATAACAGCTAATACCCGACTTTTATTGGGGCCCTGATTATCACAAACATATAAGATACCTTTTTCATCATAAGCCAGGCCTACAGGACGTGCTTTACGTTTTTCATCAATGCCGGGCAGTTCGCCAATTTTTTCGTAAGAACCATCCTTAAAAATACGCATCAGAACACCTGGTGTGTTGCCATCGGCATAGTTAGGACAAGATAATGTTAATGTTCCATCAGGAGCAATGGCAAATGCATCGGGTGTGGGACAGTAATCTGGGAGTTCAGAGAATAGTTGAGCATTTTGTAAAGACGTAGATTTTTGTGCCTCAATAGTGATCGTAAATACCAGAGCAAGTAAAAAGATTCCAGTTTTCCTCATAAGTAATAATGAATTTGATTTAATGTGAAACACATAAACTATCATCTTGTTGAAATTGTGTTTCCATTTAGACGATCAGACACATTGCTTACATATGTTATGATATAAAAAACCTTCGTAATGAATAGTGATAGTAAAGTGTTGTTAATGATCTTTTTAACAAAAAACGAGGGGTAAAATACTGCATAAATGGGATAAAAAACAGAATCCATATCATGCTGGGTATTTATAGCTTGCACACTGTACAGCTTTGTAATTAAGGGATATACAAATAAACGTATTTACCTCTTCTAATGAAGTCAAAAGTGATATCGTTTATATGGATTTTAGAAATCATAACAAACAATTAAAACATGTTGATAAATCGACTAATTATTTTACTCTCGCTAACCTTTTTGCTTGGATCAAGAATAAGCATTCAGGGCCAAAACTATCCCATGTCTGATCCTTCAAATTCGAGTGGTTGGATACTTAATGAACACATTAGCGATGAGTTTAGCGGCACTGAATTAGATAAAACAAAGTGGTGGATACTCGGTGAAAATAACGATTATCGCTCCAAATGGAAAGGGCGTGCCCCTGGTCAGTTTGTATCGCATAATGTCAAGGTCGAAAATGGTAATTTGATCCTGATGAGTCAGTGGGAACCAGGTTTTAACTTTGCCAATGAAAAGCATGATGGTACATATTATGGTGGTACAGAAACAGCACAAGATAATAGTAGGCCAATTACACAGGCATGCGTCATGAGTGAGCAGTACTTTCGTTATGGATACATGGAAATTCGCTGTCAGATTGCTGACGCACCTGTTACATCAGCATTTTGGACAACAGGTTATCATTCCGAAATTGATATGGTTGAGAACTATGGTAAACGTCCTATTGGTAATCCAAATAACAAACCAGAGGAGTTAGAGCGTAAGTATCGTACCAATATGATTAACTGGGATCCCGATAAAGCGGCAGACCATGTCAACTGGAAAGTAGAAGATGTGATGAATGAACGCCTGGCCGACGATTATTTTGTCTATGGTTTTGAGTGGGATGAGAATTACATCAAAACATACTTTAACGGCACTTTAGTGCGACATGTCACACGAACTGAGTTGGAAGCCAATGATCAGTGGCGTCATCATCACCCAATGGAATTGTGGTTAGATTCAGAAGTGTTCTCATGGTACGGATTACCTGCTGCAGCTGATTTAGCATCACCAGCTGAATTCAAAATTGATTATGTGCGAATATGGCAAAAAGAAATAACGGGTCCGGACTTTGATGCTTTGGGTTTTGAAGGACCATTTTATTTTCAAGGTAGAAGCGTACAGTGGTGGAATGCCGGTAACATACCATGGCGAATTAAAAATGATAAAGCGGCGAGTGGGGATTTCAGTGCACGCTTTCAGCATTCAGGAACTTTCTCGGGTAGCTACCCAATATTCACACCTTATGGTTCATTGGATTTACCATCAGGGAGCAACACCCTACATTTTAAAGTCTGGATGGACGCGAATACAAGTATTGACGAAATTGATTTTATTCTCGAGAATCCCTGGTATAGTATGACTGTGGATTTAAGAGGTATTGAAAAAGGTAAATGGGTGGAAGTGTCTCAATCATTTTCAAGAAGTGCAGAATCAGCTTCAGATTTAGCTAATGGTGATCGTATTCGTATGATTATTCGGGCAGATGATGTTAAAAGCACGGAAGCACTGTTGTATATTGATGATATACGCTTTGAACATGATAACTCAACGCCTGTTGAGTTGATTAATTCCATTGATTTTAATTTATTTCCTAATCCAGCCACAAATACTGTAAAAGTGAGCTCTGAAGAATATGGTATAATTAAAATCTACAATAACGTGGGTGTATTGGTGAAGTCTGTCGCAAAGTTGTCTTCTGTTGAAGAAATTAATATTGCTGACTTATCTATTGGTCTTTATTTTGTTCAGATGTATTCAGGCAGTAAAATAGCAACACAAAAACTAATTATCAGGAATGGTCTAGGCCATGGATAATACAATGGCAAAAAAGTTAAGCTCATTATTAATTTAACCAGCAGTTGGTTGTGCAACTGTTTTTTAGTATGGATGCACAGCCAAACATATTATTTACTCTGATGAATGATATAAGATACACTTATGTTGGCCCTTTACCTGTACAACCTGTAGAGTTCAACTTTTAGCGAAATAGTTAATATGAAGCAAGGTACTAAACGACCTGATAGTAAGGGTTATAGTATTTTTGAATTCCAAGAAACTAAAACTTTACCCAAAAACGGGTAAAATACAGTTAGTACATGGTAATTTCTGCAAATTCTTAACCGTAAACATCCCGTTTATTTGTATCATATAAAAAGTATAATACTATGGAATTAACATTTATACCACTTGCATTGGTTTTGTTTGCAAGTCTCTTTCAAGGTTCTTTTGGATTAGGAATGAAGTTTATGGCACCACTTAAGTGGGAAGCCTGGTGGTTGATACACTCATTATTTGCAATGATTATTCTTCCAACAGTATGGGCATTAATTGTCGTTCCTGATTTATTTGGAGCGATTGGTGCTGCACCGACTGATGTTAAACTGATGGCCATGTTATTTGGTGCTGTTTGGGGAATTGGCGGTATCATGTTCGGTAAGAGTGTACCTTACATTGGTATGTCACTTACCTACGGAATCGTGCTGGGTTTATGTGCAGCAGCGGGAAGTCTGATTCCTTACTTTATGAAAGATGACCCGAATGCTTCTGCCTTACCTTATGTGATTAGTGGGGTTGTTGTTATGGTTATTGGAGTTGGATTTACTGCTTATGCAGGTATTTTAAGAGATAAGCAAGGAGAATCAGATGGTACCAATAAAATCAATCTGAAAGCAGGTTTAATTATTGCCATCTTAAGTGGATTTTTCTCAGCATTCTTAGGTATAGGTTTCGATTACGGTTATGCTGAAGGTGCCGGTATTGGTCAATATGCACAGGAAGCAGGGGCAACCGTTCGCAATAGTAGTTTGGCCATCTGGGTGGTTGTTCTTTGGGGCGCATTTATATTGAATGCTATCTACGCCCTGTTTATGATGTTTAAAAATAAAAGCTGGAGTTCGTTTGCAGAACCAAAATCAGGGAAGGCTTATATGTGGTCCATTATAGCTGCCTTATGTTGGTTTGGTGCATTGGGAGTTTACGGACAGGGAGCGTCTTTAATGGGCAATATGGGTTCTGTTATTGGCTGGCCTATACTAATGGGTGGCGGACTTATTATCAGTAATGTGTGGGCCTATTTCAATAAGGAATGGGCCGGAGCCAGGAGACCTTTTAACTGGCTGATATTTGGAGTGGTAGTAATTTGTGTTGGTATGATACTAATAGGCTACTCAAACAGTGTAGGATAAAATAGTTGAGTTTTAGGAGATGAGTAACCTTTCATTACTAACTTCTCTTAACTCAATAGAATAAGGATAAGAAACGAGCCATGAGAAAATGTTCTCACACACGAGGATGATTACTATTCAGGCGAGTTCCATCCCGATTACAACCGGGACAAGTAGTGACAAATGAAAGAAAATATAGACACATGAAAATTAAATCTATAGAAGCGTTTGTACTAAAGGATACACTGGAGAAGCCGTTTTACTTCTCACAATGGTCCTACAGTGAACGTAAAATATGCCTGGTAAAACTAACGACAGAGGATGGTATTGTTGGCTGGGGAGAAGGTTATGGACCAGCAGATGTGTTAGCTGCAGGAGTTAAGTTTTTAGCCTCCTTTGTTGAAGGAATGAATGTGCTGGAGAATGAAACCATCTGGGATGTCATGTATCGACGTACTTTGGATTATGCACGTCGTGGCATACTGGTGGCCTCTATCAGTGCAATTGACATGGCAGTATGGGATGCAAAAGGAAAAATACTAAATGTACCTGTTCATCAGTTGTTAGGAGGAAAAAAGCGAGATATTATTACACCGTATGCGACGGGGCTTTATTTTCGTGAAGAAACAGATTTACCAAAAGCCTTGGCAGAGGAGGCCCTGGAATACAAAGAACTGGGGTATCGTGCAGTGAAGATGAAAGTAGGTATGACCATTGAGAAAGACATTGAGATGGTACGTGAGGTACGGAAGTCTATTGGTGAAGACATGGAGCTAATGGTCGATTCTAATCATGCTTACAACCTGCGTGAAGCCATTATTTTATCCAGAGCCATTGAGGAATATAACATTGGATGGTTTGAAGAGCCGGTATCACCTGAAATGTATGATCACTATGCTGAACTGAGGTCAGCGACCTCTATTCCTATTGCAGGGGGCGAATGTGAATATTTACGATACGGTTTTCATCAATTACTGAAATCAAATACTGTTGATATAGTACAACCAGATATTGCGTCATGTGGTGGATTGACAGAGGTGAAAAAAATATCGGCCTTAACTTCAACATATGGTAAAGAAATTGTCCCACATAGCTGGGGCACATATATTGCCATTTCAGCGGCCATGCACTTTATAAGCAACCTGGAGAATATTCCCGGGCGTATGTTTAACAATCAATTCTTTATGGAGCATGATCGCACAGCAAATGAATTACGCGATACGGTCACAGTACCTGATTTTGAAGTGAAAAATGGCGAACTTGTCGTATCGGATAAACCCGGTCTTGGCGTTGAAATAAATGAGGATGCCTTAAAAAAGTTTTGCTTATAATTAATTTGAGTTTTTGGAAGATGTAAATCAGTCTTGATACTGATATCTTGATACTTAATACTAAGACTATGAATTACGGATATAAAAAAATGTATATAGGCGGCCAAATGGTGGACGCTATTTCTGGAGCAAAAAAGGACGTGATTAACCCTGCTCTGGAAGAGTCGGTAGGTTCCATTGCCTATGCTCAAAAAGAAGATGCTGAATTGGCATTGCTGGAAGCACAAAAAGGATTTACTATCTGGTCGAAAATGCCGCTGACCGAACGGACGGAGTGGATGATGAAGTTACGTGCTGCTATTCTCGAAAGAGCTGATGATTTGCAAAAAGCCGTGATGTATGAAATGGGTAAAACGTACGATGGTGCGGCAGAAGACATTCAATTGTTGGCTGATGGATTGGAATTTTATCCGCAAGCCATGAAAAATATGCATGACGAGATTATACCGGATTCAGAAAATACGCACAGGCATCAGATTGTAAACTTACCTGTTGGTGTAGCAGTAGCCTACCTGGCATGGAATTTCCCATTATTAAATGTGGGCTATAAAATAGGTCCGGCTTTGGCTGCTGGTTGTTCTATTATTGTCAAACCATCAGAATTATCGCCAATTTCAGCTTACCTGGTTGGAGAGATTGCTCATAGCATCGGTTTTCCGGCAGGTGTTTTAAACATTATTAGTGGCCCTGTAAGTGAAGTTGCAACAACAATGACAAAAAGTCCGATCCCTAAGGTGTTAACCATGATTGGTTCATCGACATCAGGTAAACGTGTTATTGCCGATTCAGCCACAACTGTGAAGCACGTAAGCCTTGAGTTGGGAGGTAATGCTCCATATATAGTTCATAAGGATGCTGATTTAGACTTAGCAACCAACATTGGTGTAGCATTGAAGTATGGTAACACAGGTCAGATTTGTGTATCGCCTAACCGTTTTATTATTCATGAGGATATCTATGATGATTTCCTTGCGTTATTTAAGGAAAAAGCCTCGAAACTGAAAATAGGTTTTGGAATTGAAAATAAGCCTGATATGGGACCATTGGTTACTAAAAAAGACCAGGAGCGTGTACTGAAGATGGTTGCTGATGATGTTGCTTCTGGTGCTGAACTGGTATTGGGTGGTAAAGTACCTGATGGTTTTAGTAAGGGATATTACATGGAACCAACTATTTTATCTGGTATAACACGTGATC
>JAKSBD010000168.1 GCA_022361295.1 Bacteroidales bacterium | reverse complement strand
CTTAAGTGGCACATATAACTATAATGGAATGGTGAATGACAAGCCATCTTTTATGAACAGTGACAATGAAGCTGGTGCTGGCGAAGTCCATATTAATTGGAACGGTACTCAATGGCAGTTTGAAATCCCTGGTATGATGGTTTTAAATTCTAACGATGCTCAAACTGAACTAGTACCACAAAGTGGATGGGTCGATAATTCAGGAAATGGAGTTGCAACATTTGCTGGTTCTGGCACAGTTAACAATACACCTACTGCGATAACAGATGTAGTTCCAGGCTTTGAAATGAAATTATATCCAAATCCGGCTACCAATTATGTAATGCTTGAACTTAATGAAGTTGCCAATTTAACTATATATAGTACTACAGGTTCTATCGTACAGCTTAAGTCTTTAAATGCAGGTGTTAATCACGTTGATCTTACTGCATTATCAAATGGTATTTATATGTTTGCCATTGAAGTTAACGGGGAAACTGAAGTTACTAAAGTCATTAAAAAATAATGTAGCGAAATATATTGGTTTTGTATCTAAAGGGTGCTTCTTCGGAAGCCCCTTTTTTTGTATACCACATTAATCAATACACGCCAGGTAACATCATAGGTATTTACCCTTTATAGTTCTTTCTGAGTTGAAAAATATTGTTCACCCCTTTCAGGGGTGATTTACGTTGCATTATTCTACCACCGGCTCCACCGGTGGTTATTCATGTTATGCCCTTACAGGGCAAAGCTTAAAATGAAGGTAACAGAATAAAAATATGATGATATGAACGGAAATGGTGTATGGTGAGGCGTTTCATACACCTGAAATAATTAAGAATACTCAATTCTTAATTATTCCGATATCCTATCATCCCCGTAGGGGGTGAACAGCTTAAATTACCATTAAACCTATATGCAAAACACGTTATGAATAACACAAGTAGATAAATACAGTAGCCGTTATGTTTGAGCAATATTCAATTAAACTTAAATTGGTGGTGTTTTACCGCAGTTTGCATTCCTCTTTGACCATTTTTCACAGTTAATATTACCCTACAAGGGTAATTAGAGAGCTTAACGCGGTACATCTCCAAGTATCTGTATGTCAAATTCATAAAGCACTCTTCTCATCGTCTCATTGTATCATTCGGCCATATGATACCCTAATTTACTGTGTGAGCCGTCTAAAAAAGAAGCGCTGTATAGTTTTACGACCAGGTTCAAACTAAATCTACAAATTAAATTAAATCGTTAACAAAAAAATTAGGAAAATGAAGAAGGTACTGTCCTATTTACTCGTATTATTTTTAGCCCTCAACTTTGCTGGTTGTAGTGAAGATTTTAGCGGTGATATTGATGATTTGCAAAAACAGATCGATGATCTGGATAAGAAGGTTGAGGATCTTGAGAAAGCTCAGCAGGAAAATTTACTGGCTGAAATTGCAAAGCTACAATCAGCCATCGATGCGTTGGAAAATGGTATGGATGATGAACTGGCAGCAATTCTGGCAGATTTAAAAACATTAGAAGATGAAGTAGCCAATAATTCTGAAGCGGTTTATTATGGTAATTTGATTACAGATGCCGATTTTGAGGCTTTTGTTACCAAGGAAGCAACCATTGTAACCGGAAGGGTTGAGATATCAAAAACAGAACATCTAAGCGCGATAGCTAATCTAGTGTTAGTTGGTGGCAACTTAATGATTACGGCTGGTGAAATGATCGAATTGCCTAATTTAGAGTCTGTAGCCGGTTCTGTTTATATAAATGGAATAGATACAGAAAGTGCAGGTATTTCTTTTCCAAATCTAGCGAGTGTCGGAGGTATGTTCCATACTTTTTCCAATAAGGGTATTACTTCAATAACCGCTTCTTCTCTGGTATTGGTTAGTGATGAAATGGTAATTGACAATAATGATAAATTAGCATCGATTAGTTTCGACAAGCTGGCTATTGTTGATGAATTAATGGTTTCAAACAATTCTCTAACGACCTTAACAAGCTTCAACTTTAATAATACTAAGGTGAATGGTGATGTTATGTATAAAGGGATAGCAGGAGAGTTTACCCTATCAATGGGTGAATTTGGAGGTAACCTTCATATGTCCTCAATTTTCGTTCCTGTTATTAGTTATGAAGGAAGCGAAATTGCAGGTGACTTTTATATGGCAGAAGTTCAGGAACTGACCAGGATAAACTTTCCAAATGTTACAAAAACAGGTGGTACTATTACGATGCTTAATGTAAGTGCAGAAAATGGAGTTGCTGATAGTGAAATACTTGGATGGACTAATGCCCTTACAGAAATAGGTGGTGCTGTAAACCTTTCGGCTAATAATTTTTCACGATTAGATGCTTTTAACAATGTTGTAACAATCAAGAACAGTTCAAATGATGATATATTGTTTGTGGGTAATGGATCACTTGAGTATATGTTTGTTTTTAATAAGCTTGAGTATAATTATGGTTCTATCCGAATTGACGAACGATCAGATGAATTCAATATTTTCAACGCATTAGGAGGAACACAATTTCTTGAATGGACACCCAAGCGTGTAATTACTGGTTTTGATCCGAATACCTATGAAGATCTTTATAGAGAAACTACTGAGGCAAGGGGCTTTGCATCAATGACCAGAGTTACTCAACTGACACTTGATTTGTCACAGGTGACAACCTTTGATGCTTTTCCTGTACTTGAAGTTATCTCTCAAAAGGGAACTGAAGGAAAAGAGCACGGCTTAGTGATGTTAATGAAGGATGATAAGTTCGAGAATGAAACCACAATACAATGGTGTAATTCAACCATTATGGATAAAATATTAAACCTGGAAGGCGTTTCATACAACGATGGTTGGATAGATGCGTACTTTTATAATATTGAAGCATATAGTAAAGTAGATATCGCTAATGAAGAGGCAGTTACAGTATTGTCTGCCGGATGTACTGAATAAGTTAAGTATCTATATATCTGCCCGGTTATCCGTAACTAATTTGCCGGAAACAAAGAAATAAGGATAACCGGGCTTTTTAACCTATCTGTATTATCACCCCGTAAGAAACAAATACCTTTCAGAGAGTTAACTGATTGGTGACTGATAATAAGAGTCGGATTGAAACAACTTTAAAGAGGTGAACTAATTAATAATTGAATGATTCGAAGGTGTTTGTTGTACACATTGAATAACAACCCAATCACAAACGTATTATCAGGCTATAATTCGTAAAATACGGAATAGAGCTTTGCATATAACTGCCATAAACACTTACCGTAAGTTCAATTAATTGTTTAAAAATCACTTCTGAATAAATATTAATTAAACATATGAAACGGGCTATTACTTGCTCCGTGGAAGTATAGAGCAAGATTTCTCACACACATATGATTTAATGGCAGGTACGAAAACTATCGTAGCCATTTGGCAATAAAAACAAAATTAGAAAGATGAAAAAAATTCTAAGCGTTGTACTACTTAGTATAATCGCGCTTGTAACTTATGCGCAGGAACTGCGTGTTGAGGGAACGGTGATCGATAAGGCCACCGGGGAATCGTTACCCGGAGTTAACGTGTTTATCGAAGGCACTCAAGTTGGTACAGTGACCAACATGGATGGCTATTATACCATTGATGTTAGCTCAGGAGATGTAACATTAGTGTATTCCTTTATTGGAATGACGATACAAAAGGAACCTGTTAACAACCGCAGTCGAATTGATGTTGCATTAGTACCTGAAAGTGAGCAACTGGATGATGTGATTGTAGTAGCCTATGGTACCACCACTAAAGAAGCTTATACCGGTGCTGCCGAGGTGGTAAATAATGAAATTATTGAAGATCGTCCGGTAACCTCTTTTGAAAAGGCATTACAGGGAACTACCGCCGGTCTGCAGGTCAGCAGTAGCTCCGGACAACCTGGTTCAACCGCTTCAGTTCGAATTCGCGGGATTGGTTCATTAAGCGCCAGCAGTTCACCTTTATATGTGGTGGATGGGGTGCCAATGGCAGGTTCGCTGTCTGATCTTAACCCCAATGACATTGAAAGCTTAACAGTATTAAAAGATGCTGCGGCGGCTTCACTATACGGTTCTCGCGCTGCAAATGGTGTGATTATGGTAACTACAAAAAAGGGTAAAGCCGGTAAAACCAGCATCTCCTTCAACAGTCAGGTTGGTATCTCTTCAAGAGTGGGTGATGGTTATGATCTGATGAATTCATCAGAAATCTATGAGCAAACCTGGATGGGTCTTTATAATTGGGGTTTATTATACGGCGAAAATGAGGATGGTTCAAGTTTCACAATTGCTGATGCTCAAAACCATGCACACGCAAAGGTAAGAGAGACAGTTGGTTTCAACCCATTTGGAGTTGACAATCCTTTGGACGAAAATGGTAAAGTCATTCCAGGCAGTAAAGTCGTTACCAATACAGACTGGCGCGACGAAGTATATAAAGCCGGAATTATTCAAAACCACAACCTGAATGTGGCTGGTGGAACAGAAAACACAAAAGTATATTTCTCCTTAGGTTACTTTAGCGATAGTGGAACAACCATTGGTTCAGATTTTACACGTTATACTGCCAAATTGAATGTACAACATAAAGTAAATGACTGGATTGATGCCGGTATGAGTAATCACCTGTCATACTCAGAAACCAACGCTCCTCCGGGAGGTGGAGAAGGAGCTAACCCGGTACGATCGGCTGAAATTATCAACTCAGCTTCGCCGGTATATAATGCTGACGGTACTTATAACTGGGATAATAAAGCAGCTTTTGATTTTAATCCGGTTGGCTTATTTGATTACGATGAGTACAAATATGAGACCAAGCGGGGTATGTTAAACGCGTATCTGAACTTCAGATTATTACCATCGCTTACATTCCGTACAACAGGAGGTATTGATTACAGTGGTGATAAAGGTTTAAATTACTATAACCCTTATCATGGAAATGGTAGAGGTGTGAATGGCCGAAGCACTATGGCCAGCACTGAAAATATGAACTGGAACATCTCCAATATCTTTACCTGGAAAAAGCAAACAGGCGATTCAAGTATTGAAGTAATTGCCGGGCAGGAAGCAACCGGAAATGAGTACCAGGTACTACAAGCCAGTGTTACCGATTTTTCAGTGCCTGGTAAGCCTGATTTAGTATGGGGGGGAACACCGGAAATGCCGGTAAGCTATTCAGTTGGCTGGACGATGGTGTCTTATCTGAGCCAGGCCAAATTTAATATTAAAGGGAAATACAACCTGAGTGCCAGTGTAAGAACAGATGGTAGCTCGCGCTTTGGTGAAAACAATAAATACGGACTGTTTTACTCTGTTGGTGGTGGCTGGCATTTAACCAAAGAGGAATGGATGCCTGAATTATCATGGTTAAACTATGCCAAGTTAAGAGCCAGTTATGGTACTTCAGGTAACAGTTCTATTGGTAACTACGAATCATTTGGCTTATATGGTAGTGGTGCTAATTACAGCGGCTACCCGGGCCTGTCACCTGTTCAGCTCGAAAACCAGGACATACGCTGGGAGAAAAACGCGGCATTGAACATTGGTATGGAAGCCACAGTTTTTAATCGCTTAGATGCATCGATTGAGTGGTATACACGTCAATCGGAAGATCTGTTGTTCGATAAGCCATTATCTGCCGGAAAGGGCTTCCCAAGCATTAAAACCAACCTGGCAACAATGAAGAATTCAGGTTTTGAAGCCACCTTAAATTACACAGCTATAAAGAACAATAATTTCACCTATGATATTGGAGGAAACATATCAATGTATAGCAACGAAATAGTTGATATGACAACCGAGCAGATTAAGTCAGGAACTAAAATCGTGGAGGAAGGCGCCAGCTTATACCAGTTCTTTATGCGCGAGTGGGCTGGTGTAAATCCTGATAATGGTATGCCAATGTGGTATACCAATGTGTCATCCGATGACAGTTCTAACGGAGCTGAACCTGAATCAGCTTATGCAGATCCATTAGGAAGCGGACGACAGGTAACCAGTGACTATGAAGATGCTGAGCGTGTTCGTTTAGGGTTGGCAATACCTGATGTATTTGGTGGTATCAGCAATAACTTCAGTTACAAAAACATTGATTTCAGCTTTTATTTCTATTACAGCATAGGAGGTAAAGTATACAACTCTGATTACCAAACCAACATGCACGATGGAACAGATCCCGGTTATAACCTGGCAGTTGATGCGGCCAATGCCTGGACACCAAACAATCGCTATACGGATGTGCCACGATACGTTGTTAACGGACGTGATAATGGTGACCAAATGTCATCACGTTTCCTTGAAGATGCCAGCTATGTGCGATTAAAAAATATCTCTATTGGCTATAATCTGCCACAAACTATTTGTGAGAAAATAAGAGTGCAGGGCTTACGCGTATTTGCGTCGGGTGAAAACATCTGGACATGGAGCAAATTCAAAGGTTTTGACCCGGAAGGAGCTCTTAATGGTACAACTGCTAATTCTATCCCGGGAACAAAGGTGTTCACCTTTGGTGTAAAAATGGATTTGTAAAAAATGACTAAAAACAAAGTGATGAAGACTATCAAAACATATATAAATACACTTTTACTCCTTGTGGTAGCGCTTGGCTGGTCGTGTACCGATGAGTTCTTAAATGAGGAACCAACAACAGCATTGCCTAGTAATGAGGTGTTTGAATCAATCACAACAGCTGATGCAGCGCTTGTAGGTGCATACGATGCGTTAAGTTCTTATTCGTTCGAAGGCTTATACTGGCCAATTATGTCTGACCTGATGGGTGAAGACGTAATGTTGGTACCTGGTGCCGATAACTGGGGCTGGTTTGTCGAAGCTTACCAACTGGAGTTATTACCAGGTTATCAGTGGACCGAATCCCCATGGTGGACTGCTTATAAAGTCATTTATGATGCCAACCAGTTAGTGGCTTACGCAAAAGATATACCTGGTGCAAGTGAAGAACAGAAAAAGGAAATTGAAGGACAGGGTAAAGCCATCCGTGCCTATGTGATGCTTAAGCTGGTGCAGCTTTATGCACCTGCTTACTCTGCTGAACCGGATGCGCTATCCATCATCAATATCACTGAACCGGTGGAAGCTAATTCGGAGGACTTGCCTCGTGCAACAACCCGTGAGGTGTATGCTCAAATTGAAGCAGATTTATTGTCGGCTGTGTCTTTATTAAAAAATAACGAAGAAGACGATCGTTCAGAAGATCGTTACGATGAAGGCTTTTTTGATAAACGCTCTGCTAATGCATTGCTGGCCCGTTTATATCTGGATATGGAAGAGTGGGAAAAAGCACGTGATCATGCTAAGGCTGCTCATGAAGGTGTTGGTTTGATGGATTTGGCTGAATGGGTTAATTATGGCTTTGCCTTAAGAACTTCTGAGACTTTATTCACAGTCGCCTACACCTTATCTGATAACAATACCTATCTGACTATTCCTTCTTTCTATTATCCTGTAGCAGGATATAGCTCAATCCGCTTAAACGATCAATTTGTAGATATGTTTAGTGCCAGTGATGCACGTAAGGATTATGTGATCATTCAGGATGATGAAATCGATACAGAGCGTCATTTTACGCTGAAGTTTATGCACAATCAGCAAGTAGGTAATGCCGAACGTATTGCCATTCGTACAACAGAAATGTATTTGATTGAAGCAGAGTGTGAGGCTGAATTGGGCAATACTTCAGAAGCACAGGACGTATTATGGGAAGTTCAGAAACGCGTATTCTCAAGACCTTCTAAGACGACTGCAAGTGGTCAGGCTTTAATTGATGAAATCTTATTGGAGCGACGTAAAGAACTGTTCGGAGAAGGATTTCGCTTAAACGACATCAAGCGTCGCAGCTTGCCATTGGTACGCGAAGGAAATCACTGGGCAGATGCTGATTTTACCTATGGTGATGATAGCTACTATCGTTTAACATTCCCTGTGCCGCAATCAGAGATTGATGCTAATCCGATGATCAACGAAGAGCATCAAAATGAAGGTTACTAGCATTTTATAATTGACAAGAAACAACAACAATGAATTATAAGGTATTCATAAAACTATCGCTAATAGCCCTTGCAGTTCTTGCTTTTGCCTGCCAGAAAGATGAGGCAGCACCGGATTTAAACCCGGATGCAGGACCAAGCTATATCGATATCGAAAATGATGGCTACTTTGTTACCCTGGGTGCTACACCGGCACCTGAGGAACAAACAGGCACATGGCGCATTTACAACGGTGAAAACGGCCGTTTTGATGATGTCAATGATCCGAAAACCAACTTCTATGGTGAACCTGGCGAAAAATACATTATCGGTTGGGAATTGAGTCATGGAAAAAACTATGAAGCCAGCTTAATTGATGTATCATTCAAAAAGATGAATCCGGTCATTATGGCTTATCCGGGTGATACTATTTTCAATAACCGCTCCCTATGGCTGGAGTCTGAGCAACCACAGTTTGGAGCAACAGGTTTATGGGAGATAGTGGACGGTGACGGCGGCCGAATCGAAAATGCTGAAACCAATAAAGGTGAATTTATTGGTTTAGAGAATGAAAAGTATACCCTTCGCTGGTCGTTAATTTACGGTTCTAAAAAGGAGTCGCTTGAATTTACTTTTGTTACAGATACTTTAATTGCTTTTGCCGGTAATGATGAATTAGACATCATCACTTCAGGACAGCCTAAGTTTTATACGCTTGATGCTTTTTTGCCAGCAGGTGCAACAGCCAAATGGGAGCTTCTTGATGGTGACTTGGGTAAAGTGCACATCACGGATAATGCCAATTCATTATTCGAAGGTGTAGCTGACACGACTTATACATTGAAGTGGACAGTTGACCTTGATGGTGAAACTTCGGTTGATACTGTGGATATCCGTTTTCGCGGTAAATGGGGCGTATGGACTGATGCAAGGGATAATCAGACCTACCGTTTTGCCACTATCAACGGATTGGAGTGGATGGCAGAGAACTTTAACTATGCCTATAATCCTGGTATAAGCTCGGTGTATTATGGCATCTCCGATCGCTCTGTTATTAAAAATGGCAATGCTGTTGAAACTGAGGAGGATCGTAAGTTTTACGGCCGTTTGTATACCATAGAAGGTGCTTATTATGCAGCACCGGAAGGCTGGCGATTACCGACTATCTACGAATATGAAGACATGTTGACCTATTTGGGCGGGCCCCGTCACGCCGATGAGCAAATTAAACCAGGTGGATCATCCGGACTGGATTTGAATTACGCCGGTTTTTTCCAGCGCATCAGCCCCCAGGATCCTTACTTACGAAATGTATTTGACTTACAGGACCAAATGGGCTATTTCTGGACCGACTGTGGCGGAGATTGTCAATTGATTTCTATAATGGCAATTGCTGCAGAAGGAGACACGCCAGGCTCGGTGATTGTCAATCAAAGTTATTCTTTCCCTGTACGATATGTACGTGAGGTAACAAAATAAATATATTCACATGAAACGAATATTTACATATATAATCCTCTCAATATTTTTAGCCCTGACAGGCTCTCTGTTTGCTCAGTATGAGCATATAGAGAACCTGAGCGAACATATTGAGAAAGGAAAAATACGTTTAAAGTTGAAACGTGAGGTATTTCAGGATGCCGCACAATTAAAAGGTCTGAATGTTTCTGATGCCACTACAACAAGTATTGGTGTGGCCAGCATCGACCGTATTGGTGATGAAATTGGTATTACACGTATCCAACGTGTCTTCCCGTTTTCACTGAAAAACGAACCCAGACACCGTGAATACGATTTGCATTTGTGGCTGGAAGTCGATTATAACAGCAATGTAGATGTTGAAGCAGCCGTGGCTATGTATCAATCAACCGGAGAGGTTGAAATCGCCAAGCCTTTGTTTAAAAAGGTACGCATGGATGCCGATCAGAAACCTGTTAAATATACAGCGGGTGATTTAACGATGATACAGCAAGGCCCGGTGCGTCCAATGCTAAAAGGAGCTACTACAGAAGTAGGTCCTCCTAACGATCCGTTATTTGATCAGCAATGGCATTATGAAACCAATAAAGAGATCTATGAAAACGGAATGGACATTGAGATGCTGAAAGGCTGGTCTATTTCTTCGGGGGATTCCAGCGTTATTGTGGCCATTGTTGATGGTGGTATTGATGTGAATCATGCAGACCTTCAGGAACAGGTGTGGTTTAACGAAGCTGAGCTATACGGAGAAGAGGGTGTTGATGATGATCAGAATGGTTATGTGGATGATATAAACGGTTATAACTTCGTATTTGGCGGAGCAGTAACACCCCATGCACATGGTACACACGTAGCCGGAACTGTTGGAGCAACAACCAATAATGGTGTTGGTGTGGCTGGTGTGGCCGGTGGTGGTGTTACACATACCGACGATGATGGTAATAAGTACACCGATCAGGGCGTGCGAATGATTTCATGTCAGGTGTTTGACGATCGTTCTGCTACATCAGGCAACTTTGCTGCTGCTATTGTTTATGGTGCTGATAATGGTGCTGTAATATCACAAAACTCCTGGAACTATACCGTTCCTAATTATTATGAGCCTGAAGTAGATGCAGCGATTAAATATTTTGTGAATGAGGCAGGGCAATACGAAGGTAGCCCAATGAAAGGTGGAGTTATCTTTTTCTCAATGGGTAACACGGGCTCTGAGGCACCATTATTCCCAGCAGTTATGGAAGAGGTCGACGCAGTTGCTGCTTTAGGGCCGGAAGGTTATCCGGCACCTTATAGCACCTATGGTGAATGGGCTGATATTGCAGCACCTGGTGGTGACCAGTACTACGGTCACGAATCAGGTGTGTTGAGTACCTTGCCCTACGATGATTACGGATTTTTCCAGGGTACATCAATGGCCTGTCCGCACGTATCCGGAGTTGCAGCATTGGTACTGAGTAAATATGGAGGTGAAGGAATGACACCTGATGAGTTGCGGAACCGAGTGGTTAATTCTACTTCACGCTTTGTCTTTGATCACCAGGGATTGTATGGTACAGGAATGCTAAACGCACCTAACGCGCTGGCCAATGATGAAAAGATAGCACCTGATGCAATTGATGATCTGGAAGCAACTGAAATATATCATGATGAAGTACGCCTGCAATGGACCATCCCGGTCGATGAAGATAACTTCCAGCCAGCACTGATTTATCTGGCCTTAAGTGGAACTGAAATAACAGCTAAAAACTTTGATTTAAAGCCTCAGATAGCTTTTGAAAATCCATTCGATGCAGGAACAACTGTACAGGTAAATATTGGAGGTTTAATAAAACAAACCGATTATTGGTTTGCTATAAAAACTATTGATCAATTTGGAAACTTATCAGAGGTATCTAATATAATTAAGCTCACAACAAGTGATTCGCCAAAGTTCGACTATTCGGCTAAGAGTCTGGATTTTACAATTGATGTTAGTCAGGTAGCCACACATACCGAAACCGTTCAACTATCCAATGTTGGAGAAGGCTTGATTTACTGGCAGAATTATGTGGAAAATGAGCGATACTTCTGGTGGTTAGATCAAAATGCGGAGGAAGAGAAAGAGGAAGAGGAAGAAACAACAGGTTCAACATATGCTGCCAGGGAAGTAGCTGCGCGTATGGCCTATGCCGAAGCACATCCCGAGTTATTTGAAGTACCTGCTATACCTGAGAGTCCTGCCATGAGCTTAAAGTCAACGCAGGTTGTTTCGCAGCCAACCGATTACTGGGATTACGATGAAACGATTTTTACCTCTGGCATGAGCTATGAAAACGGTCAGCCAGCCGTTTCCTTATTAAATCATAGAAATGTCAACGCCGGACTGGTGCAGGCAACTCGCTTCAATGTGGAATATGATTACTCATTTAACCTGACACATTTGGAGGTTGCCATGTACAATCAGGTCAATGATAAACCAATTATTGTTGAGCTAAGAAAAGGGGCTACAAAATTAGAAGAAAGTGAGTCCGTTTACATGCAGGAATATTATGCCGATACCACTGAGGTATTTGGTTTTCAGCGTATCCCTCTGTTAAAGCCACATCGTTTTGAGGATGGCGATATTTTCTGGGTTGTTTTACATTTTCCAAAAGAAGATCAGATGCCACTTGGACTGGCTTCCGATGAGTGGTACCCTGATCTGTTCTTAATGTCGCGCGATAACGGTCGTTCGTTTATTGATTTGCAGGGCTGGGTGACTTTCCCTGGTGCCATTCCTTTGGTTCGTGCTTTAAGTACAGGTGATGACGGAGCTTATGTATTCCTTAAGCCAGGCAAGGGGGAGATTGCTGCAGGAGCTAATCAGGATGTAGAAGTGCATGTTGATGCGTCTAACTTATCTGAAGGGCGCCATTTGGCTTCGGTAACTTTAGTGACCAACGATGACAATAAGCCCTATGTATCTATGGAGGTGAATGTGACCGTAAGTGGTCAGCAACCTCAGATTGATACCATAACTATACATAGCCTTGATGTTGTGCAAAATGCGCTTAACGAACTGCATTTAGAATTAGAGAATACCGGTCTGGCTACATTGGAGATATATGATATTCAGTCAGATGATACAGATATAATTAAGAACTTTAATGATACCATTAGTCTGTATATTGATTACAGTACTGAGATACCGTTTAAATATACACCTACACATACAGGTGTATTGGAAACCAAGCTTAAGCTCGTAACCAATTATGGTACTATCGGTCTACCTGTTAAACTAAACAGTTCGGCTCCGGCGGGTATGAATGCCTCATTCCCTGATAATATACTTAACCTGGCTTACGGTGAGGCAGGCACTCTGGATTTAAGCATTCATAATGATGGCAGCGGTTCTATGCTAGAGTATGACCTGAGTCATTACAGCATGTTGAATAAGTCCAGGTCAATGTTGCCTGAAACAGTGCAATACAATATTATTACCTCCGAAGATGCCGGTGGACCAGTTGAAGGTACCTGGGAGGATATCTCTGAGATAGGTACGGTGTACGACTGGGCATATTTCTGGATGGATTCTCTGGCATTGGAAGCCAAAGTACCTTTCTTCAATGAAGTGGTTGAAACCTTTTATCATGGTCTTGGAGGTGTGATTCATACTTACGGTTCAAGAGAAATACCTGTTCAGCTTCCTTCTGATGATTTTGATAATGTAGGAATTGGAGCCCTGGCAGCACTCATGATTGACCAGAGTTCAAGGTATTTCAATATTAAAGAGTTTATTCATCATTCGTATGGCGATAAAAACATCTTTACAATTACTGTAAAAGAGCGCATTCTCAGTCAGCCCAACGCCAATAGTGCTGAACTGACCTATCAGGTGGTAGTCTATCGCAATGGTACTATAGAATACCGCTATAAAGATGTAAGTGCTCTAACGCCTGATTTATCATACATGGTTGCCATTCAGGGATTCACTAAGGATGATTATGCAGTATATAAAAACCTTGATGATACAGATACTCAGGTTTATGATGGTTTGGTAGTACGCTTTGAACCGGTTAAGGAATCTTCAATGATATTGGTAGCATCACCTGATCAGGGGCATTTATCTGCTAATGAAACGGCTACAGTAAGTCTGTCGATTGATCCGGAAATGTATGGTGCAGTAGCTGGTACCTACGAGCAAAGCCTGCGGGTAAAGGCTAATATAGCCAACCTTGAAGAAGAGATTCCATTTACAGTAAATATAACAGGCGCATCTTCTTTTGGAGCAACAGATACACTTTCATTTGAAACCACAAACATTGGACATATTGCCAAAGAGCTTATTAAGGTGGAAAATACAGGAAGTGATAAAGGTGATATTACAAGCATTAACTTTAGTGATCCTGTTTTTGCAACAACAGTTAATCTGCCATACACTATTAATGCGAAGGCTCACCGTTTTATTCCGGTTGAGTATAGTCCTGAAACCGTTGGGAATATTGTTGCAAGCATGACACTTGTATACAGCAATGGCGTCAGTGAAACAGTACGATTGGAAGGTAGGGGTCAGGTTGATCCGGATTATACACACACCATTCCGTCAAATATTGTTATTGATGTGGAAGCTGGAGAAGTGGCAAGTGTACCATTTAGTCTTTCGGCCGCCGAAACTGGAGCCGATTTAGAATATAATTTTGTGAGTGGATTCCTTTCTTCTGTAGCACACGAAAGCATTTCAAACGGTTCTGAAGATAACGAAGTAAAAGCTGACAATACCTTTGGGTATAGTTGGAAAATAGATACCAACCGGGTGGCCTATAAATGGGCAAGTATTGAAGGTGAAGCTGAGGTATTGGATATCAAGAGTGGTAAGCAGCAAGCAGTGGCATTGCCATTTGATTTCCCGTTTTACGGTGAACTGTTTGATACAATCTGGATTTCAAAGAATGGTTATGTGACTGTTCTTGAACCTACTGGTGAACCATATCCTTATAATCCAATGGATTTTCAGGTGGATGACGGAGTAGCTGGTATGATGGCACCTTTCTGGGCCAATATCATTCCTGATGAGGGAGCAGGCGTTTGGTTGAAAACAGAAACTGACCGTGTGGTGGTTGAGTGGAATAATTACTTGCCTGAAGATGGTGCAGCCAGTGGGGGAGCAGTAACTTTCCAACTGGAAATTTTAAAAGACGGACGTATTTATTTCCATTATAAGGATATACAATACTGGGAAGGTTTAATACATTATGGCATAGAGAGTCCGGATGAAACTGAAAACATCAGTGAGGATCGAACGTATATCTTAATTTGGACATCGTTATTCGATGAGCGTACTGTCGCCTTTATGCCACCAATGAAGTCAACCCTTTCATCAGGAACGACAACTAACTTAAAAATTGAAGTAGATGGTAAGCGCATATTTAAGTCAGGTAGCTATCGCGATACACTTAGCTTATTGAGTAACAGCTCAGCTAAGCCTAAATTGGAAATTCCGGTGACTATTAATTTTAGCGGTGAAGCTGACCTGGTTGTGACTGAGTCGCTTAACTGGGAAGAGGTAGTTTACACAGAGGGTAAAACCGTAAGAGCTTTTATCGAATTCTGGAATCAAGGTTCCGAAAAAACAGAGATAACAGAGATAAGCGGATTAAATTCAGCTGAATTCTATGATGAAAAAGGCGATGAAATAGTAATTTATAGTACAGGTCAATTGAAAGATCCTGTTTCTATTATGCCCTGGCGAAGTGCTGTTATTGAAGTGGCAATTCCGATTAATTCCTTTGATGACATTGATGATTCCATCATAATAACATCTGGTGTAGGTGAGCATAAGGTTGATGTTAATATTCAGGTTGTTGAATCGCCTGTATTTGATTGGGATGCAACAGCGCAAACATTCAATATTAATACTACAGAAAAAATCAGCTTTGATTTTAATATTGAAAGCAAAGGACAAACAAATTTATCCTATAAACTGATTCCTTCTGTTATTCCTACCGGTGATGGAGGACCAGAGAAACCAGAAGTAGACGAGATTGGTCATTATACTTTTGATGTGCCAAGGTCAGTAGACTCATTGGCGATGGAAAGCAAGGAAACATCTGATGGAGGCCAGGGGTTTGGCGGACGTTTAATGGTATGTAATGAATTTATTGCACCGGAAGGCGGTTTCGTAATGACCCATGTTAAAGCCTGGACAGATCTTGTGGCAATTGACAAGTATGTTACAGTGATGGTTTATATTGGCGGTGATGATCCTGATAGTCCGGATAATGAAGACCGAAGAGATGATCCTCAATCAGGTACCAAAGCCTTTGAACAACGTTTTATCATCGATGAGAAATCGGATAATCAGTGGGTAGTTTATCCGCTGGAACGACCGGTTACTATACCTGAAGGCGAACGCTTTTATGTGATGCTGGGAGGCAACGGAGGTGGCGTAATGGGCTACGAAAACAATACCGATCAGGAATTGCAGAAGCGTGTTTATACAGCTGTTCACTGGGAAGATGATCTTTATCACTGGTATAGCACCGTTGATGAGGATTGGTACAATGCCATCTATAAAATTCGTCCTGTAACAGCTGCCGGAAAGGGTTTATGGCTTGAATTAAATGAGTATTCAGGCGTACTTCAATCAGGCGAAACCGCAAATATTACAGCAACAATTGATGGAGATTTAGCCGGCCCGGGTACACATCGTGCTAAAATAATAGCTAACTCTAACGATGTTAACCGTTTGAATAGTGAAATTCTAATCAATATTAACGTCAATGGTTCACCTGAAGTTACCTACCATCCAAATGTGGATGCCGATACCCTTAAAGTGGTTGAGTGGGATGAACTGTTAGTAAACATGATGGCTTCAGATCCGGAAGGTGATAAACTGACATTTGAGCTGATTGAGGACAAGGATAATCCTTACGTTGAATTTGAGCAGGTAAGTGACAATACCATTCAAATGAAGTTAAAAACGGACTATAATGGACAAGGTGTTTATACTTATCATGTTAATATACAGGATGAGACAGGTAATACTACACGCGACAGCATATTAGTAGAAGTTGTTGACCTTAACCGTGCACCATACCTGAATCCTGACCTGGGTATTATTTACCTTAATATGGCCGATCCTACTCAAGGATATACCATTGATGGGAATGAGCTATTCTTCGATGAAGATGGTGATGAACTGCAGATACTGGCAGGTAACTACACTCCTGATATCGTGGATCTGGCACTGGGTAACCGCTTTATTACGATTAATCCATTACAGGAAGGAACCGGATTCCTTGCATTTGCTGCTGACGATGGCAAGGAAGGTGGGTTTGTTGTTTATGGTGTCTATGTGGTAATCATCAATGACCCTGATACTGTCGAAGGCAGTCCTAATGGTATTGGTAATATTGATGATGTACTGAAGAATGGTGAAGTAATGAATGTCATGCCAAATCCTGTTTCAAACGGTCAGGCAAACATCTATTACCATCTTGAAGAAGAAGGTAATGTTATGCTCGAAATATATGACATGACAGGTAAAAAATGCGCAGTTACCAATGTTGGCGAACGCGCTAAAGGTTCCTATAAGGAATCGGTTAATGTAACGGCTTTAGGCAAAGGTTTATATTTCTGCAGGTTTACTGTTAACGGACAGCTTCAATCAACAGAAAAACTGGTTATTAATAAATAGGACAATAATTAATAACTAATTGGTCGGAGTAGTAAACGCACTACTCCGATCAATTACTAATAGTTAAGTATAAAATTTAAATCCTTTATAATGAGTAATCAAAATATTTTACTGGTACTAACCTTAGGTTGTTTTTCTATTATCCTATCAGGTTTAATAATTATTATTCTTGGATTTGAATTAAACATCCACACTGTCTATTTTTCTATTCTCACTGGTGCTATTATCAGTATTATTACCGGCTTAATACTCAAGTTAAGACTACAGAGTATTAATAATCAAATAAAACTGTCTCAGTTAAATCTAAAAGAAGGAGAAGATATTATCATTGATGGCAAAGCATCATATAATAAGATGATTGGCCGACTGTTCTTAACCGACCAGCGTATTGTTTTTCTGCCAAAGGGTCAATCAAAAGACAATTTTTTACAATCAGAGATAGCTCTGGATCAAATAACCGGGATTGATAAAAACAAAACAGCAGGTTTAATACATAATGGTATTGTATTGTCTGTTTCTGAAGCAAAACATATTTTTTTCATCGATTTTGCCGATGACTGGTGCCGTATTATCGATTGGCAATTACTGCTGACCAAATCGCGTGAAAATGACTTTAGCTCACCTTTAATTAACAGTATTGATTAACTGAGCTGTAAGACACAGATGTGCAGAGCTTTTTTATTTTGCCACCGGACTGCATAGGGCAGAGGGGTTAATTACTGGTTTATTCCTCGTAATCGTTTGGCTAATTACCTCAACATCGATCCTTTTTTGTGTCGCTGTCAAAGGAAGGCCTCTTGCATCGATACGAAGAATGCTCACAGTTTTACAATGGCTGTCGCAGGTGTTACAAAGCACTTTTACATTAATTCAATGGCAGATGTAAGTCTTACAAAACACAGTTGCAGTGCCTCATTGTCAGTTTCAGGTCATACAATATACTCTTGCATTCCATCAATGTATATCTATGGTCATTCAATTCATAGTTGAAATGCCTCAATGTCAGGTGCACTAATTGCATTACACAGTCGCACTGCCTCATTGTCAGTTGCAAGGCTAACAATAGCCGGTGAAAGTTATAATAGAAATTAATCAAAGGGTAACTTTTCTGATCAATCATTAATTTCCCATCAACTCACCACTAACCATTAACCACTAAAACCTTCTATATAACAAAATACTCAAATGCCTCTTTCGTCTTACTAATAATAATAATTAATGTACTTAATGGAATAATTTCACATTTTAGTCTAAGAAATACGACTGTTTATCACAAACACCAAATACATACACATTCGCATCCATCTATTTTAATTATCTTCGTTACATCTTTCCTGACAGGTTGTTTTCCCCTTGCCCCGTTCTCACACTCTTTCCATTGAGCGGGGCATTTTTATTCTTGTTAATTTAGTATAACAAATTCTATTTATGGGATTGCAAACATATTATGGGGCTAGGCATAAGTTGTGCATTCAACACGTTTGATTCACGTATCGTAAAAACAATTATATCCAAAAACTCTATTCGAACACTCAATCCTTTCGTACGGTATAGTTTACCCACGATAAAAAGCCAGTGTGTGTTTGACCCGGCTTCGGAATATATTTGACTCGAAAAAGGATCAAATACATGCAAAAGTGGCATGTTTAAGCGCTTTTTTAGTGTTTTTGAGGTAAAAAAGCATTTTCTCTAACGTCTATTGGTTAAGGTATTTAACTTCTCAACTCCTCAATTTTTACCATTGAAATGAGTCAGTTCACCCCTTACAGGGATGAGGTCCAGGACAACATTACGCCACCGGCTTCACCGGTGGTTATTCAGATTAAGCCCTTTCAGGGCATTTTATTTCCTTCAGCTACCATGAGTAAGGCTTGGCGGGGTAAATGATCTCACCACTCACTCGTTCAACAGTTCAGCAATTCGACGATAAATTAATCAACACCATCTGTATTTTTCAATAACTGCTTAGCTTCGTATTCATCACCCAACAGGGTAGCTATCCATTTAGTTTTCTCACGTTCTTCAAGTATAATTTTGATGGTCATAGTCAGTGGAACCGACAGAAACATGCCTACGGGCCCAAAGATAAAGCCCCAGATAATAAGGGAAAGAAAGACGACCAGCGTTGAAAGTCCCAGTCCTCTTCCAATAATTTTAGGTTCAACAATATTGCCCATAATTGTATTGACCAGCAGGTAACCAAAGATGGTCCATAACATGCCTCCCCAGCCAAATTGCAGCATGGCTAATAATGACGTTGGTACTGCAGCTATAATTGAACCTATATTGGGAATATAATTAAGCAGGAAAGCGATAACACCCCAAAGAATGGCGTATTCAACCCCTTGAATCAGTAACCATATCCAGATAAAGAGGCCTGTCAGTGCACTTATTACGGTTTTAAGTGATAAGTAGTGGCGTATACTTTGGGCAATTTTGTCCATGTGATCAATTGATATTTTGTGAAGCCGTTTTAAGATCGTTGCTTTCTTTATAAACGACTTGGCTTCCAGTAAAATAAAGATTGTGATCAGCAAGATGACAAAGGAGTCGGACATGATACGGCCAAATTCACCCACAGCACCGGTTGTAAAACTGATAATACGTCCCGGATCAAGCATATCAACCAATTGAGTAGAATCGATGTCAATACCACTGATATTATCAATTCTGTCAATGCTGGCTGCAAAAATATTTCTCAGGTTAGCTTCATAGCGAGGTAAATCGCGCATAAAGTTGGAGATGGAACGACCAATAATGCTGCCGAACAGGATAAGAACACTAGCTACTCCTGTGAGAACAAGAACGATAGCAAGCGTATACGGAACTCTGTGTTTTTCAAGCCACAGAATTGGCTGCGTACAAATGATGCTGATGAAAAGGGCCAGAAGCATTGGCAGTATAATGGACTTGGCTGCCATGAATCCGGCCAGTATTATTATAATAGCAGCAAAGGTTAGTGTAATGTTTCGGGTTGATGATTGCATATTAAAGTGATATTTGGTTTGATTGTCAGACGCATTAAGGATTAAGATCTTTTAAAGATACCGTTTTTATGCTTGACTGATGACCAGTGAGCCGTTTTCGGTTTTGTTTAAGCCTGATTTTTATCTTTCCAATATTCGTTTTGTTACCGGTGGCCTTTGATGAGTATACAGACTGATTTAATTCCCGAAGCTCCTCATTTAGTTGTTCATCCTGAGAGCTGATGGAATTGAAAGTTCGTTTATCAGACTGAAGTTGCAGACGATCTATCCAGCGGTAAATGGCTGCAATGAACATGTGTCGGTTCTTCTGCTTCAGAATTTTATTAAACCAGTAGCGCTCGCCGGAAACATATTGTAATCGCTGCTTTTTTATTCTTCTTCGAAGGTATATGACTGCTTTTACAAGTATGTACAGCAATACCAAAGCAGTAAGAATAACGATAATATATTGCTTATATGGAATATTCTCCGGTTCAGCTGTTTCTGCCAAGTCATCATTGAACCCTGGTTTTAACGCCTGCAACGAATCTTTTAGCATCTCCAGCTCCGCCAGATTCTCATTGGGTTGTACAGAGAGTGTGTAGGCCGGTAACTTTCGCTTGTAAAACTGGCGCATATAAGGATTCCACCAGGTAATTTCCAACTCAGGTATGGTGAATTCACCCGCTTCTTCAATTAGGTAAGAGTAGGTATCAACACGTCGGCCATTCACACTTTTATGATCCCGGGCATCGATAAATTCAGGCTCAGAGGTGTATATGCTGGCAAAATCAACCTGTTCAACCAAAGGTTCATCTATGAAAGTAGGTAAAGTACCGCTTGCTCTGGTGGTTATTTTACGGCTTACAACATCGCCTACCTTTAACTCATTTAATTTAAGTGACCATTCGTTACTGATGCGGGCGTTTGTTGCAACCAACCAGCGGTTTGGATCAGCCTCTTCAGGTGCCGGTTCAACTGTTATGATAATGGGTTTGGTACGCAAGGTAACGGGTTGCCCCTTGTAATCACCTTCAGGCGGTATGCTTGTTGACAGGGCCAGTTCGGGGAAGGTGATTTCACCGGCTGTGTAAGGAAATACTACATAGTAAAACTCCAGGGCAGCGTATTTTTTACCGTTAATATATTCAATGGAGCTTTGTGTTCGTTTAAAATCTTGTATATAAGCACCCTCTACCTGCAGGTTGCCAAATGAAAGGGGCTGCGTAAACCAGGTTGACGAGTAGGCCTTGACACTGACCTTTACCGGCTGTTCAATAACCACCTTTCGTGTATTGACCCTGGCAGTGGCAAAGGCATCAATATTTTGTGCCTTTAGCTCTGCAGTCAGAATAATCAGAGTTAATATGCATAGAAATCTTACCATGGTTCGTTCGGCTGTTTTTCGTTAGAATAATATTTCTCATACTGATGTTTGAAACGTCGTCGCAAAAACTCTGAAGGATCAGCAGAGATCTCTCTTAATAGTATGTTCTGAGGTGATTCGCCTGCCTGTGGTTGAAAGTCTTCAGGCGGACGCTCCAGTTCTTCAGCCTTTCGCATATCCGTTTCCACCTCATCCGTAATACGATCACCTTCCTGTGGTAATTCATCCACTTCAGTATCAGATGTCAACTCTTCATCTTTACCTTTTGCTGTTCGCTCATTCAGTTCTCCTTTAGGTTCTTCCTTATCCTTCAGTTCAATGGCTTCATCTGGATTGACAGACCTGAGGGAGTCCACCTGGCGCATGCGTTCGCTGTTTTGCTTCAGGCCCTCACTAATAGTTGTATTGGAAGGTTCCAGGTGGTTGGCAAGTAACAGGGCCTCCTGCGCCATATCCATCTGTCCGTTTGCTGCATAGGCCAGCCCAAGGTTATACATGGAGATGGCAGATGAATCCTGTTTAAACAGTTCGATGGCCGCTTCATAATTACCGGCTTTGTAATAAGCAGCACCTTTGTTTTGCAGTGCTTTAAAGTTTTCGGCAGCCAGCTCATATTTTGTGTCGTTATAGGCTTTTTGAGCCTGGTAATCTTTTGTATACCATAAATCGTCCCATGACTCAACTGATGTTTGGCACGACGATAACAGAACAATGGCCAGGCACCATTGTATCATCCAGCCTTTGCGAAACCAGAAGGCAAATAAAATAAGAGCCGGCCAGAGTAATACAAACCCCATTTCCTGCCAGTCCTCTTCGCTGTCTTCATCGTTTTGCTGAAATACCAGGTTTTTTCTCACTTTCTCTGCAATCAGACTGACGTCTTCCTTATCCAGCGTCAAAGAGTTCACGTTGACTGAAGGGTGTTTCTGTAATTCAAACAGAACCTGGGTATTAAGTTTAGAGATAACAAATTGCCCGTCTTGTCGGGCATAAGTACCCCGTCGGTTGCCGGGAATTCTTCCTCCTTGCGGGGTTGCCATTGGCATTAGTTCAACAGAATTACTGCTATTCGATACGAAAGCTTTTATTTGACCGGCTTGCTCTGTGCTTACTTCATCCGTCAGTAATAATAAGGTACAAGGTGCTTCGGTACGTGAAAATATAGAATCGGCTATGCTAAGCGCATTGTCAAGTCTGGTGCCGCCCAGTGGCATCACATTGGGTTGTAATGACTCCAGTTGGTAGCTAATCAGCTTATAATCCCGGTTAGGAGTAACAACCGGATGTGCAGTTCCGGCATAGGCCATCAAACCTACTTTAGAGCCGGGATTGGCATCCAGTAAATCTCGTATTTTAAACTTGGCTCGTTCAAGGCGGTTGGGCGATACATCTTCGACCAGCATGGAAGGGGACAGGTCAAGGGCTATCAGCAGGATCGTTTCGCTTTTAGCGCCGGGAACTTCACGCATTTTCCAGGTAGGACCCGAAGCTGCTATTATCATTAAAGAACCGATGATAAAAGAGACAAGCAAAGGACCCGCCAGGCTCATCCGACTGCCTTTTGCAATCATATAAGGCCTTAGCTTAGGTGCTATTATTTGCTGCCATTTATTTTTGCTTCTGTTTCCGAAAAGAACAATAATAATCACCAATGTAAGAGGCAGAAACAGCCACAGCCATTGGGGCCTTATAAAGTGAAACAACTCAATATCTATATCTAACCATTCATTCATGTTCTTCTTATTAAAGCAATAATACTGCGGATGAATAATAATAAGAGTGCAATTACTATGGACGCCACAGTCGGATAATAGTACAGTTCTGTTACCGGCTTATACTCTTCTTCTTCAAACTCCATGGGCTCCAGCTGATCCAGCAAGTCATAGGCTTCAGAAAGGCTCTCGTGATCGATAGCTCTGAAATATTGTCCTCCGGTTATTTCGCTTATTGCCTTGAGTGATTCCTCATCCAGGTCGGAACCGGGAGCCTCAGGGTCACCAATGCCAAGGGTATAGATCTTTATACTATCTTTTTGCGCCATATAAGCGGCATCCAGCGGAGTAATACCTTTGCCACCGTCTGAACCATCAGTAAGTAATAACATCACTTTATGGTCCAGAGTGTCTTGTTCAAACAAGCGAATACCAAAGCCAATGGCCTTACCAATACTTGTCATCTGTCCGGCCATTCCCACATCTGTTTCATCCAGGAACCATTCTACAATATCCAATTCGGAGGTGAAGGGCGTTTGTAAATAGGCATGGGTGCCAAAAAAGACCAGTCCCATACGGTCGCCTTCGCGCCGGCTGATGAATTCTCCCATTACTTCTTTGACACCTTCCCAACGGGTTGAGCGCTGATCTTCTTTGACCCAGTCTCTGGCTGCCATACTGAATGAGATATCAGCTGCCACCAGGAAACTACGGGCCGTTTTTACTTTCATTTCGGGCTGACCAACCAATTGAGGACGGGCCAGAGCTCCTAAAAGGCATATCCAGGCAAGTAACAGCAAGAGCCATTGTAGTGCATTTCGCCTAGATATCCAGGCACTTCTTCTTAGCTTTTGCTTCGATGCCTCAGCAGCCTGCCCGGCAAAAGGTGCAACAAGTGTATTGGCCTTGCGGCGCATAGGTGGCATGAGCCACCACACCAGAAAGGGCAGGGGAAAAAGAAAAAAGACCCAGGTATTACTAAATTCAAACATGGTGCGATTTTATCCAGGTTATACTTTCCTCCTGTAATAAATCCATATCAACAGGAGAGAGTTTAATATGACTGCCCCGGTAGACAGCGTAAAGAACGACTTCTTCTATATCGGGCGAGAATACAGCTTTATCTTTGTTTTTGCGCCCCAGAAAGGCAAGCCAGGAGTGGCCGTTTAAGGCAGCTTGTTCTTCACGACCATATGAAATTATAGCCACCTGCTTAAGTATTTCAAGGGTTTTGAATAATTTATGGGCATTGGGACTATGTGATTGTGCCATTGTCTGAAGGAGTGCTATAGCTTCACGTCTGTACTTGTTTTTTCGGTAGCGGATGATTTGCCTGATGCCAGCTATTAATAAAAGTAAAGCAAACAGCATAAGTAACAGATACCAGCCGGGTGCATTAAAGCTAAAAGACACAGGAGATGGTTCTATGAGCTCACCAATTGTATTGATTGTTGTATCCTGCATAAGTTCTACCGTTTACCAAAACTATTTTTTATCTGCTCCACCAGCGGTTCGCTTGTATTCAGTTCCATGACCGGAATGCCATATTTCAGGCAGTAGTCGATGTTCTCCTGTTTTGTTTGCCGGCTTAGCTCATTATATCTGTTTCTGACAGGTTCAGTACCTTGAAATAATACCTGATTCTGACCGTCACCAACGGGTATTTTTGTTTCAGGCAGGTTCATTTCAAGCGGATCGCTGATAATGACGTTTATTACATCATTATGGCGGGCTATATTAGTCAGGTAGCGTCGGCCGTCCTGATTTAAATGCTGAAAATCACTTATCACCACCACTACATAATCGTGTGTAATACTGTTTTGGGCATGAAACAAGACCTTATTGATGATGTCCTGCTTTGATTCTATCCTGTTTCGTTGTGGTAAGGCTTGATTTTTAAGGCTTACCTGTTCCAGAAAATGCATCAGTGTTTTTCTGCTTCGCTTGGGTTGAATCGATTCGTAGCTGCTGTCGTTAAATACAATACCACCAATCCGATCACCGGCTTTGAGTACTTTAAAACCACCTATGGCAGCTATTTGTGCTGCAATGACCGACTTGACAGTGCCTTGTGAAGCAAAGAACATGGATGAGCTTTGATCGACAATGATAAAAGCCGGACGCTCTTTTTCTTCAGTAAACACCTTTGTATGGGTCACCTTTGTTCTGGCTGTTACCTTCCAGTCGATGTTGCGCACATCGTCACCTCGTACATATTGACGCACCTCGGCAAAATCAAGTCCCCGACCACGCAGCTTTGAAGCATGCTTGCCAGATAGTACACTGTGCACTGGCTGGCGAGGCAAGAGACTGAAATCACTAATCAGGTATTCCAGTTTAGCCAATTCATTAAGACTGATGGCTATTTCAGGGGGGTATGTTGTCGATTTTGATGCCATAATACCTCCATCAAATTACTGCAACCTTTGCAACAATCTCATCAATTACCTTTTCAGGGCTTATGCGTTCGGCATTGGCTTCGTAGCTTAAAATCAGACGATGTCGTAATACATCATGCACAACCGAACGAATATCGTCGGGCTCAACGTAATCACGATTGTTTAACCACGCCATAACACGCGCACACTTTTCAAGGGCAATGGTACCTCGCGGACTGGCACCAAAATCAATCCATCGAGCCAGGTCTTCACCATACTTATCAGGATAGCGGGTGGCAGCAATTAAATCGACTATATACTTCTCAGCAGCTTCTGACACTTCTACTTCATTAATTTCTTTACGCGCATTGAATATGATGTCCTGTGATAAAGGATCATTATTTGCGCTATGCCCTTTACTTTCATTACGAACCAGACGTAGTATTTTTGTTTCAGCTTCACTGTCGGGATAATCGATCATTATTTTCATCAGAAAGCGATCCATCTGTGCTTCAGGCAGGGGGTAGGTACCCTCTTGCTCAACCGGGTTCTGGGTGGCCATCACCATAAACAGATCCTTCATTTTATAGGATTTTCCGGCCACTGTAACCTGTCGTTCTTCCATGGCTTCAAGAAGGGCTGCCTGCACTTTGGCGGGCGAGCGGTTGATCTCATCGGCTAATACAAGGTTGGCAAATATGGGACCCTGTTGAAAGACGAATGGGTTTTCCAATTCGGGCTGGTATATTTCTGTTCCTGTAATGTCGGATGGCAATAAATCAGGGGTAAACTGAATGCGTGATAATTCGGCCTGCATCTCTTTGGCCAGACTCTTTACTGCACGGGTTTTTGCCAGTCCGGGTAATCCTTCCAGTAATAGGTTTCCATTGGCCAGAAACACAATCAGAATTTTCTCAACTACTTTCTCCTGTCCAAGGATGGACTGGTTGATTCTATCTTGTAACTCCTTAACTTGTTCGAGGGTATCCATTCTATTAAATGATTTTAGTTTGGTTTACAATGCGTAAAGTCTTATAATCCATAACAATTAATACTGTGATTGGTTTTTGATTTTATGAAAACAAGTGCTCTTAATTTGTTGTGAAATAGTTTGTTTGTCGGATACAAAATTTGCTAAATCTTTAAAGATATTTACTGGCGTAATGCCTATTGAGATGAAATAGGTAATTTGCCGATGTTGGGATGTGAGACCCCGAATAGCTATTGTGAGTTGATGAGTTGAGGGACTGTCAAATCGTCGAATTGATTAACTGTCGAATCGTTGATTTGCTATTTGTTTATTCGTAAATGGGTTAACAAGTCTTCTTTAACTCAGCTAAACCTTACCTCCTAAACATCTTATAACCAAATGCCAGCTTAGCATTAGTGATATACATTTTGTGTATAGCATCTTCAGACAAATCTGTTTGGTAATGACGCAGATTAAAGCTCAGGTTTAAATAATATTGCTCCTTCACATAGGCTATGTTTAAATGACTTCTTAACTGGAATAGCCATTTATCAGTCTTTGGTGTTGTGTTGTTGAGGTCGGTGATTCTTTTATCGATGAAACCGGCACCGGCCTGTATGTTGAGTGAGGCATACATGCCTGATCCGAAGGAGAGAAGACCGCTGGATCCCAACAGCAGGCCTGCACCATTACCCCTTACTTCCTCTAAGGAAAGCATATTAAGGGGAATAGAATTGGAATAGAGGTGCGATTGCCTGATAAAGTAGCCAAAGCCTCCGATACCAAAAGAATATGAGGATGGACTTTGATGGGCAATGACCGAGCGGAAGGCATTGTCGTGAAATCGGCTGTTGTTGATGATGTACAGGTAATTAAGTCCGCTGGATAACGAAGTGATATCCTCGTTAAAAACATTTACCTCCTGCGCATCATTAGAAACGTTAAAGCCTTTATAATGATGCAGGAAGAAATCAATAAAGTGCTTCTTATTCTGAAAACTGGCTTTGAGGTTAAATTTCGATGTTGGTTCTTCTTTATCATTTTTAATGTTGAACGCAATATCAACAATTACCTTTTTTGAGGCGAACCCTAAACCAACACCCAGGGGGTTGTTGGGTATGTATTTGGTTGATTGATTGTTATCATTGATAAAAAAGCGATGCTCCCGGATACTTGTAAAGGCTCGTAATGACCAGTTATACTTATTGCGGTCAATCAACAGGGAATCGATAAAACGATTAACGATAATGGTGTCCTTTTGTTTTTCGTTTTGTGATTGTGCCTTTAGTGACAGAGCAAGCAGGAATATAAGCAGTAGTTTAGGACGCATTTGTAATAGATTCGGCTATGTGCTAACATTTCTTTTACGAAAGATACCTATTATTTGCATGCGTTATAAACTTTACTGCACCTTTCATGACCTGAATAGTTATTTTATCAAACTTCCCAATCACCTCACCGTCTAACTGGAGCAAGCGAGGCTCTTTAAAACCGATTTCGGCATGCTGTGTTGAGTAAACCTGGCTGTTCTGACTATCGTAAAAACGCTCGTCAAACTTGGCTAATCCGGCAGATATGAGCGATTTAGCATCGATATTTTCAATGATTACTATTTCAAATCGGCCATCCATTGGGTTGCTGACCACGTTCAGAGGTACACCAGTCCCGTATTTTCTTGAGTTGCAAATGGCAACCATCACACCTTTATGCTCAAATGTATTGCCATCCATATGAAGTGTGATATCAAAAGGAGAGAGTCTGGTCAGCTCATCGATAAAATATTTGGCATAGGTGGCCATGCCACGGTTAGCATCCTTTTCATAAGCTTCTACGATTGAAGCATTAACACCCACATCGCCAATGTGCATGGTATAGTGCTTGTCATTAACACAAATCAAATCCAGGTCCCCCAGCACCTCCGACATAATGATGTCTTTCAGGGCTTCTATAGGATCAGGATTAACAAATAACTCTTCAGCCATGCCATTGGCCGAGCCTAATGGAATGATGCCAACAGGATAGCTTAAATCCTTTAAGGTTACTGAAGTAAACAGTGTGGTGCCATCGCCGCCAACCGAGGCCACTTTATCGGGCTTGAAGTCGGTAATGGCTTTTATAAGAGCCTTTTCATCATCCTGACCGGTGGTTTTGAAGATATAATAACTGATGCCGAACTTCTTACATAATGCCTGTGCTTCATTAAGAAAGGGCTCTTTATCAACGCCGCCTGAAATAGGATTGACTACGAAAAATAATTTCATAACAGTGGTTTTAAAAGGTTTGGATTAAAGGGTTCAAAGGCCTGGTAATAAATGCCCGGAATACCTTCATTGATGATGGCTTCCCAGCTTTTGATCTGGTGTTCTGATCGAAAGGCTTTTGTTTGTCGGATAAACACCATTCGTATACGGGTTTTATATTGCCTGATGATTTTCAGGTACACCTGCATATCATGTTGGCTGTCATCACCAATTAATATGTAGGATTTGTTCTCTGAATGCTCAATGAGTCTTGAAATTACATCAAACTTGTGCTGCCGGGGCTTGTTTGGTTTAAATAGCTGGTACCAATGCAGGGCCGGGGTTAAAAGCAAAGGGCCCGGCGGCAGCTTATGGTGTGTGATGGTATTACTTAAAAGGTGAAACAGGTTTTTCTCACTTCGCGAAACGTAAAAATAAGTGGGCTTATAGGCAGCAGTGAATTGTAACAGTTGCTCAGTGTATGAAACCATTTTGCGTTTGTGCGACTGCTTAGCTAAAGTTGTTGTAACACGTTTAAAATGATTTAGCGTGTGCGAAACAAGAACAGTGTCGTCAATATCGGAAATGATATCGAAGCGACCTTCTGCAATAGGAAAGTGCTGCGGGTAGGACTGTATGATCGGCAAGCTTGTATTTTTGTCGGAGATAGTTATTTGAGCCGGATCTGCAATTGTTTCATGTAGCCAAATGCTAAAGTTACCCTGATTGTCTGTTTGACATTGATAGGTGGTGTGTCCTGTATTAATATGCAGATTTTGATTGGCGTATAGTTTCCGGAAATAGGAGCCGAATGTTTGTAAAAAATGCAGGAAACGCTGCCTGGGTGCATGAGCCGATGAAGGACTGCCTGATGCAATAACTCCTTCTACGTAATGTAGTTGTTCGTTAAAAGTTATGATGGTTAATTGCCAGACTAGCTTCATTACAAAAAAAAATAGAGTCAAGGTGTTAATGAATTGCTTATACAAATTAGTAAATGTATTAACAACAGGCAAGGGCGCTATGTTGCGGTGAGGGTAGGGATCATTTACAGTTTGTAGAGAATAAAGCTGTACGAAATCTCATTGTCTTTGTTATGTTTCTTTCGCTTTTAGGCTTTAACTATACCAATCAACAGAATACCCCGCTTTCATAGCTATTATTTTTATTTATCAATACATTCAGTTTAGTAAAGATAAAAAAGTTAAATTAGCATGTGCCAATTGACCCGGATCTTCTTGTTTGATCTGTGGCAATTGGAAAGTCAGCATACAACACAAGTTATTCTTAAAAAGATATATCAGATCTGATTAGCCTATGTATTTTCAAGCCTTAATAGCCGGAGCAATTTCAATTTTAACCCCAATGGTATTAATATCTCTTGTTTTTAGCTCCGTTGTTTTGGGAAGTATTAACGTGAAGCAAAAAACTAATATTCTTTTATTTTTCGCTTCAACAATTATGCTTATTTACGTCATATTTGGACTCAAGTTAGCAGGTTTAGCACCTGGTTCCATATCTGGTTTAGATTATCAGTACGCCCTTGGAACTATTAACTCACTTCTGGGTATTTGGCTAATCGGAATACATAAAACTGTTGCACCAAATGTTGAAAGCAAAAAGTTGGTTAATTACCTGGTGGTTATAATGGGTAGTATTTTGTTTTCAGTTTCAACTTTTTCATCGATTGGACCAATTGCCGGAGCGCTTATTATAGGAAGTAATGCATCAACTAGCCTGGCTGAAAATTTGTTGCCAATAATTTTGTTTGCAATCGGACTGATAATACCAGTCAGTTTGCTGTTGTTGTTTATTGTTAAGCAAATAGAAAAGGTGAGATCAAGGTTGTGGTGGAATATAGTAAGGGTTGTCTTTGGTTCTCTGTTGTTGATATTTAGTATATTAGGTTTAGTGATCAGATGAAGAACATGACATAATATTAAAAATGTAGCAGCATGATTCGTTCAAATGTTATAGACAACTAAATAAGACATACATAATGAATAAACTTACACTTTTGACTATCGCAATTATAGTGTTAATTGCCGCATTTCTTATTATAAGAGCAAACTTTAGCAGTAATACCCAACTTGAAATGGCAGATGTTTCCAAGAGTATGATTAACAACGAACAAATGAAAAGCTACTCATTTCTTTCCGGGATGAGAAGTGATTCGTACTTTCCTCCATTTCTTGTGGACAAATGCGAGAAGATTCTGGTTGAATTGTGCATTACCATTGAACATGAACAACCACAGAATCTCAAGCAATTATACAGACTGACTCATAATGCGACCAACAGGATTAATAGTCTGGAGAACGAATTCTATGAAAATGACAGTGAAATAGAAACAACTGCACGCGAGAGTATAGCAATGGATTTTGGAGCAATATCAAAAGCATATTCTTTTGACGATGCAGATATTGAAACGTTAATTGCAACAAGGAGCTGGTAATTTAAATAGCAAGAGCTAATAATAGAAAGCAAAATTCTTCGCATGTGTAGTTTGCAGCCAGTGTTTGGAAACAGGCATCCAGCTATACGCTTATAAAACAAATGAAAAGACTTAATTATAGATTATTATGAATTGTCCCAGGTGTAAATCCGAGCTAGCAACGGAAAAAGTAATAGATTTTAATGCCAGTTTTGAAGTAGACAGTTGTACATCATGCGGAGG
>JAKSBD010000169.1 GCA_022361295.1 Bacteroidales bacterium | reverse complement strand
TAAAATATGAGGTGATACATTAAGGTTCTGGTTCTGATCCTTTGAAGTACCCATATTTTCAGGCAAAGAAATTCGATCAACCTGGTATTTGCTATCTGGAGCCCCCACGCCGGCACCTGTTCCATATTCATAAGGCTGCCATCCAAGTCCTTTCAAATCAACATCACCGGCATCGCTACGATCCGACCACCATGCCGAGTCCGCTTTCATGGCCATGTGCATCTCATCAATATAGAATTTATTTGATGAAAAGTGGTGAACAAAATTGTGGTTAAACATGAAAGTAAACATCGATGTAAAACGAGATAAAGAAGGCGAGGCAACAGGAATATCACCGTTTTTTCCTTCGTAAACAGCGTGCTTCAGGCTTGATGGGTTCTCATAATGTTTCATCCATAGTTTGTGTGCTGAAGAATTAACATTATTGGCCTGATTTTTAGCAAACCATGCAACAATCATGTATTCATTAAAAGGAACGGTCCAGTTGCCATTGGGAGTACCATCTTCGTTCATGCCTAAAGCAATCTGTCCTTTATCAATATCACCTACAAAAACAGAGTGGTCTGTTGAATTATACAAGTCAGTTGCCAGTTTATAAATCTCTGCATTATCCTTAAAATAATTACGGGCAAACAAAGCGCCTCCCAACATCAGGTCGGTATCAATCGGGCTCCAGTTGCTGCCGCGTGCTGCACCAGTATTAATATCGTAGAAGTGAATAAAACAACCTTTGGCAGTACGAGGCAGATTAAATCCTGGCACATGGCCTGACACTGCTTTTAAGGTCTGTAACACCTTCTGCTCTGCGGTTGGCTCCCAGCCCATTGCATGGCCAACACACAAGGACATTAATCCCATACCGATATTGGCCACCGAACCACGGTCAGTTGTACCTTCCATTTTAACCATATCAAAATACGCACCATTATCATGTCGTAAAGCCTGGTAAAATTTATAGGTATTATGAAATAACTCCTCCAGTAATTCATCATCTGTTTTCTGCGCTTTCAGGTTAACAGCTATTGTCAACACAAAAACGAGTAGTATATTTAGTATTTTCATTTTCCTTGATTTGATATTTAGTGCTTCTTTTTTGATTTGTCGGCAGCCCGCCTCTTCTTTTTAAGTGCAGCCTTTTGCTTGATTTTTTCTATCTGCTCATCGGGCATTAAACTACGTTTAGGAGGAAAATCATTTTTCCATAGCTCAGTTACCTTTTTAGCATCGGAACGATTATCAAACATCACAAGTGCAGGATCCTTCTTCTCAACCATCCAGTTACGAAGCACTTTTTGCAGTTGGATCAGCTCTTTCTGATACCTTGGATCATCAATCAGATTATTTTTAGCATCCGGATCATTTACAACATCATATAGTTCCTCTGGCGCCCGATGACGATAAAAATCAGCCCAGTTGTGATAAGCACTGTACTCTGCATTGTTCTCTATTGTTTTGAGAATATCACCTTCATTAGAGTTGGCATAACGGTAACCGGTCATGTGCCAGGGATTAAATATATAGCGAAACCGTTTATTATCCACAGAACGCATTGGCGTGGCTTTACCTCCAATTTTATAATCAATTTCACCAAAATGATAATCCCGGCCTTTCTGTTTTTTACCTTTTATCAGGGGCATTAAAGTTTTACCATCTGTTTGCTCTTTTATTTGAATACCCGTAGCATCAAGAAAAGTAGCAAACAAATCAACCTCAGCAACCATGTGTACATCATCTTTATGACCAGCTTTCATCAATGGATGATGAATGTAAAAAGGTGTTTTAGTACTTGCTACATAAGTATTTGCTTTAGCAAACGGAAAGGCAGAACCATTGTCTGATAAGAAAACAATCATTGTGTTTTCATAAAGTCCGGCATTCTTCAAAGCTTTTATAACAGCATTAAATGTATCATCCAGTCTTCGAACAGAATTATAATAACATGCCAATTCATAACGTACTTGTGTTATATCTGGCAAATAACCCGGCACTTCAACTTCATCAGGCGAATATAGTTTTGAAGGACACTCTTCTCCCTTTTTCATCTTCTTCTCAGGATCAAAAAACGGGCGATGTGGATCGTGCGAATTAACCATAAAATAGAAGGGCTTTTTTTCTGCTTTGCAGCGTTCAAAAAACTCCGTACTAAAAGCTGCATATTTAGATGGACTTCTGCCTGCACCCAGTTCTGCATAATCGTGAACAAAGTCCCATTTAAAGTCCATATCAGGCGTTGAATGATTGACTTTCCCTAAGATGCCTGTTAAGTATCCACTATCCTGAAATGTCTGCATTGTGGTGGGCACCTTCTTTTTCATGTGCATAAAGCCCATCATTCCACTGGATACACCGTACAAACCTGTTGCCATTATACTTCGGCTGGGCATGCATATTGGTGTGTTGGTATGTGCCTGTTCAAAACTGACTCCTTCATAGGCAAACTTATCAAGATTAGGTGTCAGATCCGGAATATTTCTTCCGAAGGTACCACTTGCTTCATAGCCCAGATCATCAGCTGTAAAAAGCAGGATATTAAGTTGTTTATTCTGAGCATTGACCATAAAAACGCTCAGTATTAGTGACAATATAATTAAGATTTTAATTTTCATGGTTTCATAAATAATGAAGCATTATACTATTATTGATTATCACGAAACGTTCCCTCGATGCTTAAGCTTTGAATAGCCAGATACCCAGGGTTTGAGCCGTCTTTATCTGCTACCATATGATACAAGACACGAACATGGTTTGAAGGACTTACCGGCAGTTCTTCTTTAGCAATGACAGCAGATAATTCAAAATAACCATAACCTGTATTGTCATCTGTACCAGCTGACGGACTTGTTCCAAATGAGCTTGCCACCACATTCCATGTATTAACGGCAGCCTGCTTTTCACTTTGTGTGGATAAAGCTAACATAGCCTGATAATCTTCTTCTGAGCATAAGCGTACATCGCAACGCAATAATCCGGATGTCAGTTCAGCAGCCTTATTAGCAAGAAACGAACCATCAATGCGCAATTCCAATGCTTTTGATACATCAATAGCATCATTTACAGAGGCAATGGATTGTGATTTATTGGCGGTGGCATTATCATATCCGGTAGCAGCATTGAAAGGTAACCAGCGTAATATTGGTGTTGTATCAAATGCATCAATCGGGTGATTTTTATCCGCCTGAACATTCCAGAAAGCTTTGCCACTCTTTAATGCACCGTAAACAAGTTTTGTTTGCAAACCAGCAATCAATGGTTCCTGGACATCGTTATGCGGACCGGTTTTCTCCTGAGACAAATCCAATTCGAAAATGCCTTTGTCATACGGCAAGTTTAATTTACTGACATGTATCTGCAATATAGCCGGTTGAGGTTTACTTACGGTACCTTCAAACAGCAAGGTATAAGTTCCTTCTTCAAAGGGACCAATCATATTAACCACCCCCGTATTGCTGTCACCACCTGTCACATAATCTGATTGACGTCCGAATGAGAATACATCACCGGGGCTCATCAATACTTCACCTATGCCCATATTAGTAAAAGACAGACTTACACCTGGTAATAATCCTTCCAGTAAAATCCCATCCTCATCAACAGGTAAACCAGCCGGGTTAATCAATAATTCTACTTCATTGATTTCTGATGGTGTGTGAATGGTAATGAGCGGTAACATTTCTTCAACCACCTCCAGGTTAACAGCCTGATCGTTAATAAGTGTCCCATAAGAATTAGCCACCTCAACAGATATAGAATAGCTTCCTGTTTCAAGCATATTACCTTCAGGCAATAATATTATTCCATTGGCATCCATGGTGAACTCATGCTCTTCTATAACTTTATTGAGGTATGATACGCTTTTAAGTGTATAACTCAATGTTCCCTCTCCGCGTACAATTGGGGTTCCTGAAGTCCATGCTTGTCCTTTAACTGCTGTCGGGAAATAGTTTTGATAATCCAACAGCGATGGAGCAGCATTTAGCTCCAGTACCTCTTTGTCTTCAGAGCATGCCCAAAGACTAAAGATCATTAAAAATGATAATATATATCGTGTCATTTTTTTACGTTTAGGTCCTACCAAAGTGGGTGCTGTTTAACTTTTTTATTTAAAGTGATTTCATCATTTGGAATTGGAAAAACATTATGACGTTCTTCAACGGCATCTCCCGGATAGGTCAGGTACTCATCCTTTGATGCATCATAGTCAGGATGATTTACCATTAAAATATTTTGTTCCTGCATAGCCTCTATCAAGGTTCCCCATCGAACAAGGTCAAAGCGACGAATTCCCTCATAACACAGTTCGCGACTACGCTCATCTTTTATCAATTCAAGTAATTGTTCCTGTGTTAGTGCCATCCCCTGATCGGCTAATAAATCCTGTACAGTAACGGCACCAGCTCTGCTTCTTACGGCATTAATATTATCAAGTGCGTCGAGTGTTGGTCCGTACAGATGGTTGACCGATTCAGCTTTCATCAGCAATATATCAGCATATCGTAATAAAGGAAAGTTGATCGAGGTGCGCCACTTATTAATTGCTCCACTCTCGAGTACCAACGCACTGTAGATATCTTCACCGGCATCATTAGTGCCGGAAACTATTTTTTGAACACGACGCCATTTACCTCCGTACCAACGTAACTTGTTGCCTATATTAGCTGGAAAAGAATACTCTCCATCCTGATACTTAATATTGTAAGGCACTATATTCCAAGCATGTCGCTCATCCGGATTTTCTTCCGGCACAGCTTCATATTCATTTCCATAAAGCTGATTAAGTGTTGCTGTTGCATAAACCAAAGGATTTGCCTCAGGATCATCGTTAACTTCACCTTCTACTTTGGGTCCGTTATAGTTGCCTATGTAACCTCCAAGGTCGCGTTCTGTTGTGTATTTAAACGACACTTCCCACATGACCTCACGACTATCTGTAACTTGCTGTATCTGGTTCAGGAATACATCACTGTAATTATCCAATAGTGAATGCTGACCACTACCAGCAATTAC
>JAKSBD010000171.1 GCA_022361295.1 Bacteroidales bacterium | reverse complement strand
AGACATGAAGTAATAAATTTTACGGCTTAAGTTATACTTTTTCAATTATTTTAGCTTTTGAATAAGAAACTCAGATGACTATGAAAAAGCTACTCTATCTCTTTTTAATCTTAATAACAGCCGCTTGTCAATCCAGGGAACAGCCAAAGCAAGAATGGGCGCTAGCCTTGCATGGCGGAGCAGGAAATATGGATAAAACAAAGTTTTCTGAAGCTGATATTAAAAGCTATGAAAATGCATTAAAGGAAGCTCTTGAAATCGGCAAGAGCGCTTTAGCGGATGGGCAATCATCATTAGATGTTGTGGAAATGGTTGTTCGAAACCTGGAAGATAATCCTTTGTTTAACGCTGGTAAAGGTTCGGTTTTTACTAATGATGGCCGTAATGAGCTGGATGCGGCAATTATGGATGGAAGAAATTTAAATGCCGGAGCAGTGGCAGGTGTGGGTGATATTCGTAATCCTGTTAGTGCTGCGCGCCTCGTAATGGAACAATCGCCACATGTTTTGTTAATTGGTAAAGGGGCCTCCTTATACGCATCTCAAAATGGTATTGAACTGGTGGATAGCTCGTATTTTTATACTGAGAAAAGATGGCAATTGCTACAACGCTCTTTGCAAAAGGCAGGCAAAAACGGTACCGTTGGTTGTGTGGCATTAGATAAGGATGGCAATCTTGCCGCTGCAACATCAACAGGAGGAATGAATAATAAACGCTATGGCCGAGTGGGTGATGTACCGATTATAGGTGCGGGTACTTACGCCAATAACAATACATGTGCAGTATCAGCAACCGGACATGGTGAGTATTATATCCGTTTTACCGTTGCTCATGATATATCTGCCTTGATGGAATATAAAGGAGTAAGTCTCAATGATGCAGCAAAAGCTGTGGTAAATGGTAAACTAAGTAATGAGGCCGGTAATGGCGGTGTTATTGCAGTTGATAAAAATGGTAACATAACGCTTGAAATGAATTCAACAGGAATGTTTCGCGGATGGGCTAATGCGGATGGTGAAGAGGGAGTTGCAATATTTAAATAGTACTAATTTATACTTAAGATAAAACAAAGACCTTAGATTCTTCGACATTCATAATCTAAGGTCTTTGTTTATGTGTTAAATGCTCCGGCTTGCTCTTAAGTCAAGGCTCCATGTGCATTAGTATGACTTTCTGGATTGTTCCATTCTAAATCTCATCTGAGTAGTAGGCCGATGGCAATGATCGTAGATTATACCTGTTGGCCATTATTTCACCATAGGCACCAGCCGAACGAATAGTGATGAGGTCACCTCTGTTGGTTTCAGGTAAGTCAACAGCTTTACCAAAGCAATCGCTCGATTCGCAAATTGGTCCCACCACATCATATTTTTCAACAGCTTTAACGGAACTCAGGTTCTCTATTTTATGATAGGCCTGATATAGTGCCGGGCGGATTAAATCGCTCATGCCTGCATCTACAATTGCAAATTTTGTATTCACACCGGTTTTGACGTAAAGTACCTTTGTTAATAAAGATCCGCATTGGGCTACAATTGATCGTCCCAGTTCAAAATGTAATTCCTGACCTGGCTTAAGGTCTAAAAACTCATCAAATAATTTAAAGAAGCTTTTGAAATCAGGAATAGATTCAGCATCTGGCTCCTCATAATTGATACCTAATCCACCGCCAACATTCACTACTTTAGGCAATATTTGATGACTGATAAACCATTTCTGAAGCTCATTAACCCGGATACATAAGTCTTTAAAAGACATCAAATCTGTAATTTGAGACCCAATGTGAAAATGGATGCCTTCCAACTCAACATTGTTCAAATTCTTAAGAACTTCAATAACATTTTCTAAATCCCACTGGTTAATTCCAAACTTGTTCTCCTCCAGGCCGGTAGTGATATAATGATGGGTGTTGGCATTAACATTAGGATTAATGCGCAACGCAACTTTCGCAACTTTTCCTTTCTCTTCTGCCAGTTCGTTAATAATCTCCAGTTCAGGAATAGACTCTACATTAAAACAGGCAATGTTGTTGTCCAGGCCAAGATTGATTTCCCAATCGGCTTTTCCAACACCAGCAAACACTACTCCTTCGGCATTAAAGCCTACTTCTAAAGCCTTCTGAACTTCATACCCACTAACGCAATCGGCGCCAAAACCTGCTTCCTTAATTGTATTAAGAATTCGATCGTTGGCGTTAGCTTTTACAGCATAGTGTACTTTAAATCCGTAATGGCCGGCTTCCTTCTTAACAGAGTCGAGCGTTGCATTTAGCAAATCAATATCGTAAAAGTAAAACGGTGTTTGAAGTTGATTTAAAGCATCAACCGGAAAATTAAAATTCATTCGTTTGCTAATTAAAAAGTTTATCACTCAATAGGTTTAAAGCTTCCTTTTTGTCTTGTGCATTGATCAGCAAAGATAAATTAAAATTGCTTCCCCCGTATGATATCATACGAATTGGTATGTTTTTTATTGCGTCAAATATTTTATTAGCATATCCTCTGTTCTCAGCAATCAAATCTCCAACTACACAAACAATAACCTGATCATGGTCAACTTCAACGGTTCCATATTTTTTAAGGTCGTTTACAATTTCATTCAGATGCTTATTATCATCAATTGTTACAGAAACACCAACCTCTGAAGTTGTAATCATATCAATAGGTGTTTTGTAGCTTTCAAATATCTCAAATACTTTACGTAAGAATCCGTATGCCAGTAACATCCGTCCAGACTTAATTTTAATAGCAGTAATACCATCTTTGGCTGCTACGGCGGCCATTCGCTCCTTATTTTGCTTTGATGAAATAAGTGTTCCTTTGGCCTTAGGCTGCATCGTATTAAGCAAACGAACAGGAATATTAGCTAGTTTAGCAGGTAGTACACTTGTTGGGTGAAGAATTTTGGCACCAAAATAGGCCAGCTCTGCTGCTTCATCAAACGACAATTCTTTAATACTTTGTGTATTTTCAACATAGCGGGGGTCGTTATTGTGCATGCCGTCAATGTCTGTCCATATTTGTATTTCATCAGCCTTAATAGCTGCACCGATCAAAGATGCTGAATAGTCACTTCCGCCACGTTGTAAATTGTCTATCTCACCAAAGGCATTTCTACAGATGTATCCTTGTGTGATGTATATTGTATGATCACCTTGTTCTTTTATTGCTTTTTGGATATGTTCTTTTATGTAATTAGTATCCGGCTCATTGTTTTTATCAATACGCATGTAGTCTAATGCAGGTAAAAGAGCAGAGTTCTTGCCATTCTCTTGAAGATAATAATGAAATAATGCAGTGGAAATTAGTTCACCCTGAGCCAGAATCGCCTTTTCTTCAAAAACGGTGAACATATCAATAGTGAATGAGCGAATAAAGTTAAAGTGCGACTTAATCAGCTCTTTACCTTTATTTATGTACTCTTCAGTTTTGTATAGATTCTCAACCTCTTGTTCGTATTTGGCTTCAAGGTCGGTAATTATTTCACTAGCCCCATCGTGGTTCTTTTTGTATAAATAATTGGCAATTTCAACCAGGCTGTTGGTTGTACCTGACATAGCCGATAATACAATTATTTTTTTCTGACCGTTATCAATTATATCGGCCACTTCCTGCATGCGTTGAGCAGAGCCAACCGATGTCCCACCGAATTTTAGTACTCTCATTTCAAATATCAATAATAATTCACAATAACTTCTTTGGCAAAATTATAAGATTATTGGGCATGATTGCTCTCAGTTTGAAATAAATATGCGTCTCTGGATTTTGATTATTAACAAATTACGAGCTTCAGCAAGAAAAACAACTAAAAATAACAAAAAGTTAAAAAAATAACAACAAATATTATTTTCATGATAATTGTGTATTATTTAATATTTTAAACAATTTGTGTGTTTTTACTTTCACTAAAATGAGCCTACCTTTGCTGAAAATGAGAATTTAATGGAAATTTTTTCAGCACAGTTTCATAAAAGTAGCGCCAAAGCCAGTCAATGCCCTAAGGAGGATCGACCAGAATATGCTTTTATAGGACGGTCAAACGTAGGGAAATCATCACTTATTAATAAGTTATGTAAACGTAAGTCATTAGCTAAGACCTCTTCAACTCCAGGTAAAACACAGTTGATCAATCATTTTGATATTGATGGGAAATGGTTTTTGGTTGATTTACCGGGTTTTGGTTATGCAAAGGTATCTAAAACGATTAGAGCAACTTTTGGAGCCTTAATAACCGATTATATCTCAAGTCGAAAGAACTTGATGTGTTTATTTGTTTTAATCGACTCACGCATACCTATGCAGGACATTGATTTATTATTTATGAACTCAATGATCGAAAATGGTATACCTATATCTATTGTGTTTACCAAAACTGATAAATTAAATAAAACGCAATATGCCACCAATATGAAAGAATACGAGGAGAAATTGCTTGAATACTGGGAGGAATTGCCGCCTGTTTTTTATACGTCTGCAAAAAGCGGGGATGGTAGTGAAGGCTTACTCGATTTTATTGAAGATTTAAATTATAAGTGGTAATTAGCATTGAAAGAGGCGTTTACCATTGTGCTTCAACAATTATGCTTTTTTATGAGAATTGTTCATGTTAAGAAAATATGATTTGCTTACCTTTGCACCCACAAAGCAACATTGAAATAATCTGATAAACATCAATTTAAATGCCACCGAAAGCTCCAATTAAGATATTTGCGGGTACAAGTACGAAATATCTAGCTGAAAAAATTAGTCTTTGCTCAGGCAGAGAACTGGGAAGTGTTAATTGCTTACGATTCAGCGATGGTGAATTTACAACAGCCTTTGAAGAAACCATTCGAGGCTCACATTTATTCTTATGTCAGTCAACTTTTCCTCCTTCAGATAACCTGATGGAGTTATTGATGATGATTGACGCAGCAAAAAGAGCATCAGCATACAAAATTGTAGCTGTTATGCCGTATTTTGGTTTTGCTCGTCAGGATCGTAAAGATCAGCCTCGTGTAGCTATCGGTGCTAAGCTGGTAGCCGATATGTTACAAGCAGCAGGTGTTGATCGTGTTATTACTATGGACCTTCACGCTGACCAGATTCAGGGATTTTTTGATATTCCCGTTGATCATTTGTATGCATCTTCGATTTTTGTGCCTCACATCAAGCACATGAATCTTGAGGATCTGGTTATTGCTTCACCTGATGTTGGTGGAACAAAACGCGCAAATACATACGCTAAGTTTCTTGAAACACCTATGGTTATTGGTCATAAACACAGGTCAAAAGCAAATGTTGTTGATGAAATGCGCGTTATTGGTGATGTGAAAGGTAAAAACGTCATTATGGTTGATGATATGGTTGATACTGCCGGTACATTAACAAAAGCAGCTGACATGATGCTGGATGCCGGAGCCAAAAGCGTTAGAGCTTTCTGTACACATGCTGTATTGTCAGGTCCTGCATATGAACGTATTGAGAATTCTGGTCTTGCTGAGCTTTATGTAACTGATTCAATTCCATTGAAACAGCAAAGTGATAAGATAAAAGTTTTATCAGCAGCTCAACTTTTTGCTGATACAATTGAAAAAGTATATAATTATCAGTCAATAAGTAACCAATTCATATTATAAAGTATTATCTTTGCAGCCGCTTTATGGCAAGCGTGTGATGGGAAATTAAACCTCACATGGTTATAATTTTGAGTAGCACTTAAAAAAAGAATTATGCAAACAATTGAAATTAAAGGTACTGTACGTACTGAAGTAGGTAAAAAATCGACTAAGGCTTTACGTGCTGATGGTCAGGTGCCTTGTGTTATTTACGGTGGAGAAGGAAACGTTCACTTTACAGCTTCTGAAGCTGAGTTCCGTAAAGTTATTTACACACCAAACGTATACATTATCAATGTAAACGTTGATGGTACTGTTTATCCTACTATCCTTCAGGATACACAATTCCACTCTGTAAAAGAGCAATTACTACATGCTGATTTTCTTTTGGTAAAAGAAGACAAGCCTGTTGCAATTGAGATTCCGGTTAAATTGGACGGTTTTGCAGAAGGTGTTAGAGCTGGTGGTAAATTACAATTAGAGAAGCGTAAGCTTAAAGTAAAAGCTTTAGCTAAAGATTTACCTGATACATTAGATATCAACATTGACAACCTTGGTCTTGGAAAAACAATCCAGGTTGGTGAATTATCATATGATAACCTTGAGTTGTTAAATGCAAAGAATGCCGTAGTTGTTGCTGTACGTTTAACACGTGCTGCCCGTGCTGCTGCGCAGGAAACTGCAGAGTAATTATAAAACTCTATATAAGAAACCTCCATGCACATGTGTGGAGGTTTTTTGTATTTTAGTCATTCATTGTTTTGTTAATATTTACTTATCCATGCTGAGGTTATTTAAAATATTCTCTAAAAAGGAAAAAGATAATAACCCACCTGAGATGAAATATCTGATTGTTGGTTTAGGAAATATAGGTGATGAATATGATCAAACACGTCACAATGTAGGTTTTGAAGTGCTGGATACTATCGCCAAACGTAATGAGGTTAAGTTTGAAGAAGAACGTTATGGCGCTGTTGCCCGTTACAAGTTTAAGTCGAGGAGTTTTATCATGCTTAAGCCTAATACTTATGTGAATTTAAGTGGCAGAGCTATTAATTACTGGATGCAAAAGGAGAAGATTCCTTTAAGTAACCTTTTAGTAGTTGTTGATGATTTGGCCTTACCTTTTGGCACACTGCGCCTTAAAACCAAAGGCGGTGATGCAGGGCATAACGGACTAAAAAGCATTCAGAGCACTCTTGGAACAGCTTCATATTCACGATTAAGATTTGGTATTGGAAACGAATTTTCCCGCGGTAAACAAGTTGATTTCGTATTGGGGAAATGGACAGATGAAGAGTGGGTTGAATTAATGGAGCGCACAAAAGTAGCTGAAGATATTGTTAAGGCGTTTGCAACAATTGGTGCAGGGCGAACAATGAGTCAGTATAACAATAAATAGTATAGTATGGCTGATGCTGGTGTGAGAATAGATAAATATTTATGGGCTGTTCGTTTGTTTAAAACGCGAAGTATTGCTGCAGAAGCTTGTAAAAAAGGTAAAGTATCTATGAATGGTATGTCGGTTAAGTCTTCACGTACAGTTAAGCCAGGAGATGAAATTGATATTCGGATTCCTCCTATTACACGTAAATTTAAGGTTTTGGATGTGGCTGAAAAACGAATGGGTGCTAAATTAACGCCCGGTTTTGTAAAAGATATAACGCCACAGGACCAAATTGAACTACTGGAGTTGGCGCGTTTAGCAAGTAGTGCTAATCGTGATCGAGGAATGGGCCGTCCGACAAAAAAAGACAGGCGGGATTTGGAGAAATTACAGGAAGGCGATTGGGATTTTTAAATCATTAAGTATGATTATAGCACAACAAAAGAAGAAAGAGAACATCATCGAGTATATATTGTACATGTGGCAGGTTGAAGACCTGATTCGGGCTAACCAATTGGATATGTCTTTAATTGACAAGCACATTATTCCGGGCTATAAACAAAGCGGAGACGTGTTGCTTGAAATACGTGACTGGTGGGCTAACCTTGCTGAAATGATGCGTTTGGAGAATAAGAAAGAAAAGGGTCATCTTCAGATTAATATTAATACGGTTAATGATGTGAACAGACTGCATAATCAACTTTTGAAGGCTCCCAATGAAGTGGCTTATCAACACCTGTATAATAGTATGGCCGCAACTATTCAGGAGTTTGATAATAAATCGGGAAACGTCCTTGAAAACGATATTGCCATTTGCTTAACTGCAATCTATAGCTCCTTTCTGATGAAACTTAAGAATCAGGCTGTATCAAGCCAGACTGAAGATGCTATTAAGGTATTTAGTAAACTGCTAAGTGCTCTGGCTAAAAAATATAAGGAGGAGCAAGAGGGGAATTTGGATCTTTAAATGGTTGAGCAACTTGTTTGACTAAACCAGCGATACCTGTTTCGCGCAAACTTATAATAAAGCTTATCCAGAGTTTTATCAGGAATAAGTTTTAATATTAATGCGAATATTGTAAAGATACCTCCTGAATAAAACAAGACTTTAACAGCTGCTCTTCCTGCCTCTGTTATTGAGTTGTGTCCAATAATCATTAACTCTCCGGGTACAGTATTCGTAACGAGTTGATAGGGAATTAAGTTGAGCTTTTGCTCAGCTCCTGAAGCTTTTGTTAGAAGTCTGACAAATGAATTACAGAATCCACATTGTCCATCAAAATAAACAATCGGTTTTGTTATGTGTTTGTCAGTATTCATCGGGTGTGTAAATGATTATTCTGTTTCTAATGATTTTTCTGGTTCAGCATCGTCACACTCATTACAATTCAAATCATTGTTCTGCTCATTCTTGAGGTAGGTCGTTGCATTTGTACCAAAACCTTTGTTGGAAAAAATGTCGAATATAAAATCTCTGTCACTTATTTCTTTGCTGAATATCTTAATAGGTTTCTTCATTCTAATACCGTAAGGTGTTTAACCGTAATTGAAAATACTACTAAACCTTAGAATCCGGGTTAAGTAGATATTACTTTCGCATTAAAAAAATGTAATTGAGAAAGCAATGATGTGGCTATAGAAGAAACGCTAATTAAGTTACAAAGTTCATTTAAGGCTTAAAAATTACAACGTCAGCCCGACGGTTAATTAGTTTGATGGCGCTGCTTTTTTTGGTGTTTTTAGGAAGTAATAGATCATCCTCGCCTTTTGGAATAATTGTAAAACGCTTTTTGTCAATTCCTAGGTCATCAACAAAATATGATAAAATCGATTCACATCTTTTCTTGCTTATTTCAAGGTTTTCTTCTGAATTATCCCGGCTATCATTGTAACCATATATATCAACTGTTGAACCTGGATTCTTTGTCATATACAATCCAATAGTTGCCAGGTCAACCTGATCTTTTGTGTCTAATGTGCTTTCGGAAGATTCAAAGTAGATAGAGACCATGTTGTTACTGCCATATATTCTGCTGGCATGATGCTTTATCTTAACAGAATCAATTTTAATGACCCGCTTGGACTCATATTGTCTGAGTTGTTCTTGCAGTTCTGCAACCTCTGCAGCTAAAGGATCTTTCTTAGGTTTATCAAAAACATTAAAACCATAGCCTCTGTGTGTCCAGCGCGAGTGTCTCTTATCTTTCTTACCAATCTTATATGCAATATGTATGTTCGTATACCAGTATCTGTCATTATTGGACCCAAGTAAAATGTTATCTAGCTTATCTTCAATGGACCATCGCATGGATGTTGCAAAGCCAATGTCAAAACTGCGAGTTATTCGACGTTGCAGGCCCAGACTCAATGGTAAAACGATTTCTTTTGCTCGTGCAATTTCTTCGTAAGGATCATCCTGCGAATAGCCAAGAACAAGATAGCTAGTTCCGGCTCTGTTCATGGCTACTTCACCAGTTTCTGTATGATGTACCCGTGTGCGGAAAGAGCTTAACCCAACTCCAAGTTTTAAGTAAAGGTTCCATTTGTCTTTCATTGGGCCTGGATATGCAAACCATTGATTTATATAAGTAATGATGCCAGCGGAGTAATCAATCAGATTTCCTGTGTTATAATATGTTTCATTGCCCACATGAAAATCACTCGTGAATAGCTGGAAATCAACTGCCCATGCTGGGTGAATTTGTTTGGAAATCTTTACCATCGGACCAAATTTCCAGTGTTTGTCTGGTAAAACAGCATATGAAGTCAGGTCATTTTGCATAATCATTGGGCCGTAACCAAATGCAACTGACCATGTGTTAAATTCCTTTTCTTTTGAATAGCGCATGTGTTCCTCCAACTGACGGTGGTCCGTGGAAAATTGAGCCTGAGTAATTGAAGCATAACAGGTTAATGTTAAAAATAAAAAGGCTTGCAAAAGTCGCTTATTCATATACATTTCAATTATTATCAGGTTAGAAGAATCTGGAGTTTTTTATTATTCAACAATGACAAATAAGTCGACGCGCCTGTTAACCAGATGAAGGCCACGAGGAGCTAACTTTTGCGTGTCAGATAATAATTCAGCCTCTCCTTTGTGATCTACTTCAAATCGATTTCGATCAATGTCATATTCATCTACAAGAACTTTCAATACGGCATTGCATCGTCGTTGACTGAGCTTTACATTGTAATCATATGATCCTCTTTCATCGCAATAACCAACGATTTTAACTCTTAAAGATTTATCTTTTGACATAACGTAAGCCGCCTTTGCTAATGTCATATGTGCATCTTGTGTTATTTCCGATTTGTCAAAATCGAAAAAGACAGAGGCGGATAAACTCTCTTTATATTCAACTGATTCAGTAACAATAGTTGTTGTATCCACTTGCATTGAATCAAGCATGGCCATATATTCAATCTGTTGCTTGAGAGAATCCAATTGATGTGCTAAAGGATCATCTTCTCGTTGACGCTTATAGTTGATGTTAAAATCCTTATATGTCCATGCGGAATGGCGTTTATTCTTTTTGCCTATTTTGTAGGTTAGGTTTAGAGAAGAAAACATATAGCTATCATTATCAGCTCCTGTCAGATTCACATCCAGGTTGTCGGCATTCAATTGGCGCATTAGCACCTCTAATCCCATATCAAAATTTTTGCTAATGCGATACTTAACGCCTATACCAAAAGGGATCACTACTTCATTTCTTCTAGATGTTTTAATTTCCTGATAAGGTTCACCTTCCGGAAAACGTCTTTCATAACCTAGCGCAAGATAATCGGTGGGTAGCCATCCATGAGGTGACGGATATCCGTCAATTGATTCATAAACATCCTGAACCTGAAGAACCGCGTTGGTTTCAAGATCGAATTGTCGACTTCTGAAATAGGTTACCCCTATTCCTAATTTTGCGTAAATATTCCACCTGTCACTTATTGGACCGAAGATTGCTAATTGATTGACATTTAGGGTTCCGTTTAAAGTGATGTCATATAAATCACCTTTAAAGTATCTGCCATTTTTCTCACCGTACATGTCTGCCATCAGCCATTGAAGATCAATTCCCCACGGGCGATTAAATTGTTTGCTAATCATTATTGTTGGTGCAAACTTCCAGTTGCTGTTTGGAAATGTTGTGTAATCAATGACATCAACATAGTATATAACGGGTCCACCTCCTACGGTAACCGACCAGGTATTATACTTATTACCTCTGCGATAAATTTGCTCTTCTGAAAGTTGTCCTGCATTAGATTGTGCGTAAACCCAGGTTGTAGATAGTAGAAGAAAAAAAAGTATATATGTGAAGCGCTTCATACGTATTAATCTAATTAGCAATAAACAATTAAATCTAAAGTATTTACGTATTTGGAAAAAATGATGCGAATAAGATTTTTACTAAACTTATAAATTTATCCACTAACGTATGCTTAAGGCTGTCAAAAGAAAAAGCCCTTCTTGAAAAAGAAGGGCTTTTTGCTACTTATTGATCTATTATTTATCTGCTTTTGTATTTGTCAAGGCCGTCTTTCAGCCAGTTCTGATATTTTTTAATATCAGGGTCGTAAGCAACAGGTGTGTTTAGAGTTGTTTCATTTTCATCAATAATAACATAGTAAGGTTGCCCTTGCTGTTGGTAGCGCTCAAATTGAAACTCTGCCCACTTTTGTCCCACTGTTCTGATTTTCTTACCTGTCAATTCTGATACATAAGGTTCTTCAAGCTTTTTTCTGTCATCAACATAAAGCGAGACCAGGATGTAATCGTTGGCTAACATTCCTTTAATTGTTTCGTTAGACCAAACTTTATCTTCCATTTTACGACAGTTCGTACAGCCTAAGCCTGTGAAATCAAGCAGGAGCGGTTTGTTAACCTTCTTCGAATAAGCCAATGCTAAATCATAATCTTTAAACGCAGGAATGCCCTGAGGACCATAGTGCATGCCTTCTGGCATTCCACCGTGGTTATCGCTGTTTGTGACAATTCCTTGTACCGGTGTTTGATCACCAACGCCAAATGGAGATTCAGCATAGTTCTTTGGAGGCGGGAAACCGCTGATTAAGTTTACAGGAGCACCCCATAAACCTGGAACCATATAAATCGTAAAACTGATAACAAGAAGTCCCATTAAAAAGCGTGAAACCGGAATATATTCCATTGGAGAATCGTGTGGTAAACGAATCTTTCCGAGCAGATAAAAGCCCATGGCACCGAAAATGGCGATCCATATTGCGATAAACACTTCTCTTTCCAGAATGTGCCATCCCATTGTCATGTCAGCAATTGATAAGAATTTAAATGCAAAGGCCAACTCCAGGAATCCTAGTATAACTTTAACTGAATTTAACCATCCACCTGATTTTGGTAATGAATTTAAGTAACCTGGGAAGGCTGCAAAAAAGGCAAATGGTAATGCTAAAGCTGATGAAAAACCAAGCATTCCGATAATTGGTCCCATATAACCACCTGTAGCTGCTTTTACTAGTAGTGCTCCAACAATTGGGCCCGTACAGCTAAAGGAAACTAAAGCTAAAGTAAAAGCCATAAAGAATGTACCGATAAAACCACCTTTCTCTTCTCCTTTTGTTGCAAAATTCACCCATGAACTAGGCATTACAATTTCGAAAGCTCCAAAGAAAGAAGCTGCGAATACAATTAATAAAAGGAAAAAGAATAAGTTGAACCAAACATTGGTTGATAACTCGTTCAAAGCACTTGCTCCGAAAATTGCAGAAACTGCAACTCCAAGAATTAAGTATATAACTACTATTGAAATACCATATTGAATACCATTGCGAATTCCCGCAGCTTTTGTGGCACTTGTTTTAGTAAAGAAACTAACTGTCATGGGAATCATAGGGAATACACATGGTGTCAGCAAGGCAGCTAAGCCACCACCAAAAGCCAATAGGAATATTCCCCAGTATGACTCTTCTTCTTCAGTGTTATCTGCTTTTGTTACTTCGTCTGAAGCGGGTGCTGAGGTATTGACTGTTAATTCAAAGTCAACCATCTCAGGAGGCATGCATGTTTCATCGTTACATATCATTGATTCAATGTAACCTTTGATGATAACATTGCCCTCTTGCTTTATCTGAACGACTTTTTTAAAGGTTGCTTTCTTTTCAAACCATTTAAGCTCGGCTTTGAAAGTCTCGTCGTAGTGAGCTGTTGCCTTTGGTTCTTCAATGATGCCGTCCAATATATTATAGGCTTCATTTTCTTCAACCTCAATATTAGTAGGTACTGCAGTGTTTTCTGGTAACTCCGAAGAGTATACATGCCAACCTTCATCTAAAGTTGCTTCACAAATAATTTCAACCTTACCATTGTCGATATTCTTAGTTGAAAATTTCCAGGTAATATGCTGCTCCATTTGGGCAAAAGTGCCTGCAAATACTGCTAACATAAGTACCAATGATGCTAATGTCCTTTCATACGTTTTTATTTGTTTTCAGTTGCCGTATTTAACTCCCATTATAAAAGATCAATCAGCTTTATAATGTTTGTCTAAATTGTCTTTGTATTCAAACTTTAACCTTGTCTGTTGTTCGCCAAATATGCATTTTTTGTGCCAACATATATATGGTTAATCGATAACATATCTAAATCTATATATGTGTACAAAGTTACAACATTTAGTTTGTTCAAAAGTCATCAAAAGCTGTTATCGCAACGTTAATATGGCTTCTGATAATATGATTTTGCGCACTTCGCTCAGTCGTTACTATGCGAAATTGCCGGTAGTTTGAATTTGTATGATAAAGACACTCCAATAGAGAATATGGGTGACATTAAGGAAGGAGGTTTTAGTATGACTTACGTCACTACAAACAAAAAAAGGTTGACCTATGACAGGTCAACCTCTTGTTTATCATTATCTAATATCTTGAATTCTAGTATTCCTAGTGAGTCGGAAGGTACAACTTTAAGTCCATGCGTAAATTTGAATTTCCATTTTAATACTTGTGATGGGAATCCTTTTTTTAAATAGGCATGTACCATTGGATGTACATTCAGGGTCAATTTTTTCATTTTCAAGTCTTGCACAGCTTTTTTTACAGCGGCCTCAATTTTTTCTGGCCAAAATAAAGATGGAACAATTGTGCCTGTTCCGTTGCAGGTTGGACATCCTTCTGTTGTCTTGATATGCATTTCAGGTCTTACACGTTGGCGTGTGATCTGCATTAAACCAAATTTACTCAAAGGTAATATATTGTGTTTGGTTCGATCAGAGGCCATGGCCTGTTTCATTTTTTCGAATACCTTTTGTCGGTTTTCGTTGTTTTGCATATCAATAAAATCAACAACTATGATTCCTCCCATGTCGCGTAATCGTAATTGTCTGGCTATTTCGTCGGCAGCTGCCAGATTAACTTCTAAGGCATTGTTTTCTTGATTAGAAGCTGATTTAGAACGATTACCACTATTAACATCAATAACATGAAGGGCTTCGGTATGCTCAATGATTAGGTAAGCACCGCTTTTGAACGATACGGTTTTACCAAACAAAGCTTTAATTT
>JAKSBD010000578.1 GCA_022361295.1 Bacteroidales bacterium | reverse complement strand
GGTTCTTTTTCACTACTCATCGTCACAATATTTTAGTTCTTTAAAAACTTTTCATAACCACTCAGGCAGTCTTTTAACATGGTACCAACACCAACACTTGTAATAGTACCACCTGAGATACCGTCTACTTTGTGAAGGTCGCCCTGCGACTGTCCTTTTTTAACCACTTCAATAGAAGCGAAAGTTCCGTTCTGGTCAAACAATTGCTTTCCGGTAAAAGGCTTCTGGAACATGTCAGTAGTAATTTCAGCACCTAAACCTGGTGTTTCACCTTTGTGACCGAAAGTAGCACCGAAAACAGTGTTCTTATCTTCATCCAATGAAACGTAACCCCAGATAGGGCCCCAAAGACCTTTACCGCGTACAGGAATAATGTACTTGGTTTGACCATTGTCAAGCTTACACATATAAATAGGGTAAGCACGATCCATACCGGTTTTCTTAACCTCTTTGGCCATATCAACAGTAAAGGCATCACCCTCTACTTTTTCGCCATTGACATTAATTACGAAAGCATTATCACCGATATACTTGTTATATTTCTCAACAGCATCAGCTGCTGTACTCTCAATCTGTACCGACTTCAGGATGTCCATTTTTTTGGCTACAGCCGCATTTTCATCCTGCATTGGTTTTAACGATTGTGCTAAGAAGGCCAGAATTGCCGCTACCACAATCACCATAACAGATGCGTACAGAAACGTATATGTATTTCCTTGTCTATCCATTTTACTAATTATTTAGGCAGCTACTTTAGCTCTTTTTAAACGACGTTTGATATTTCCTTGTACCACATAGTGGTCAATTAATGGTGCAAATGTATTCATCAATAAGATGGCTAACATTACACCTTCCGGGTAAGCCGGGTTAAACACACGAACCATGATGGCTAAGAAACCAATCAGGAATCCGTAAATCCACTTACCTTTTTCAGTACGGGTAGCCGATACAGGGTCAGTTGCCATAAATACAGCACCAAATGCAAAACCACCCAGTAATAAATGGTGAACTGCATCAACCTGCATTAATTCATTGGCACCCCACAGGTTAAATAATAATCCCATAACGTAACCGCCGGCAAATACTGAAGCCATGATTTTCCAGCTTCCGATACCAGTATAAATAAGGATTATTGCTCCGATTAAAATGGCTAAAGTTGATGTTTCACCAATTGAACCCGGAATCATACCAATAAAGCTATGCCAGATATCAAAAGCACCACCATCGGCAAATTTCGCCATGTTACCGCTGGCTGCATCACCAAGAGCAGTTGCACCTGAGAAACCATCTACAACACCTTCGCCTTTAGTTAAACCTGATACCCATACTTTGTCACCCGACATTTTTGATGGGTAAGCAAAGAATAAAAAGGCACGTGCTACCAAAGCCGGGTTCCAGATGTTCATACCTGTACCACCAAAAACCTCTTTACCAATTACCACAGCAAAAGCTGTAGCAACAGCTACCATCCATAACGGAATGTCAACAGGTAATACCAAAGGAATTAACATACCCGATACAAGAAAACCTTCCTGTACCTCGTGGCCACGGATTTGAGCAAACATAAACTCAATACCTAAACCAACACCATATGATACAATAACGATTGGTAATACTTTTAATGCTCCATGACCAACCATTTCCATGAATGATGCATCCTGCCCCAAAGCAAGGAAATGTTGATATCCTGTGTTCCAAATACCAAACAGCAATGCCGGAATTAATGCCTTCACAACAATTGCCATGGTACGCTTCAAATCAACCGCGTCTCGCACGTGAACCCCGTTTTTGTTCGTTGTATTCGGAACAAAGAATAAGGTTTCCAGCGCATCGTAGGTCGAATGAAGTTTCTCAAACTTCCCGCCCTTCTGAACGTGAGGTTTGATGTTATCAAATAAATTTCTTAACGCTTTCAATGTTATCTTTTTTAGTATAAAGATTAAAGTATCAAGTATCAAGATGTCCCGATAGCTATCGGATTCATGCTGTAAACAGTCTTTTGTCTTAATACTTAAGTCTTATGTCTTAAAATTAACTCAACTCTTTAATCATTAAATCAATACCCTTACGCAATGTTGCCTGAAGCGGCTGTTTTGAGGTACAAACAAACTCACAAAGAGCAATGTCTTCTTCGGCCAATTCATAAATACCCAATTGCTCCATCTTATCGATGTCTTCTACAAGAATGGCTCTGAATAAAAATTCAGGAAGGATATCCATTGGCAAAACCTGGTCGTACTGACCCGATACTACGAAAGAACGCAAACCACCGTGCATGTTAGCATCCAGGCGGTATTCTTTCTTTTTACACATCCAGCTAAAGAATGAACGTGACATACTGAATTTACCAAATCCAGGCAGTGCCCAACCCATAAATTCATAATAATCACCTTCCGGAATAACTGTTACCTGTGAGTGATATGAACCAAGGTAACCGTCGTCTTCAATATGAGTTCCGGTTAGTACATTACCACTGATATAACGTAGATTATCGTCTTTTTTAACATTGTTTTTCACCAATGTAGAGATGCTGGCGCCAACTTTTGTGCGGTAATACCCTTTCTTTTCAACTTCGCTACCTGCTAATACCACAATGCGGTTAGCATCGTAAATACCTTCAGTAAATAATTTACCGATAGCTACAATCTCCTGCGGTTGGGCAACCCAAACAACCTCGCCTTTATTAACCGGCATGGTATGATGAATCTGAATACCTACATTACCAGCCGGGTGTGGGCCGTTGAATGCATGCACAGTTACACCATTTAGGTTATTGAATACTTTTGAAGCAGCATCGTTCTGTACACCAACATGTACATTGCTACACAATTGCTTAACTACATCAATACCGGCTTGCAGTGCTTCTTCCTGACCCGACAGGACAAAATCCACATCCGGTGCTAAAGGAGCAGTATCAAAACCTGAGATGAAGAAGGCTTTTGGCGTTTCATTAGCATCGGCAATCACGTCATAAGGACGCTTGCGGATGAATGGCCAAAGACCTGCTGCCTGCAATTTTTCTACAATTTGTTCTTTTGAAAGGTCGGCAGGTTTAGCAGTCTCAAACTGCTCTTTCTCATCCGAACCATCGGCCTTAACGACCACTTCAAGGATTTTACGGCGCTCGCCACGGTTAACCGCAGCCAACTCTCCACTTACCGGAGACACAAATTTTACTTCAGGACGATTCTTGTCGAAAAATAAAACTGTACCCGCTTTCACCTTGTCCCCAACTTTTGCAACCATCTTAGGCACCACACCGTGAAAATCGGTAGGCTTCACTGCAAATAGCTCGGGTAATTCGGCTTGTCCAAAAACTTTGTCGGCTTTACCGGCAAGTTGGATATCAAGACCTTTTTTGATTTTTATTACCTCTGACATGTTTGAAAAACGGTTTTTTTATTTTTACGCGCAAAAGTACATAAATTTATCGCTATTCCATATATATTGCGTTTGCAAAACTCTAAAAGAAATGGTTTATTTTAATAAATTTAACTATCTAGATACTTTAAAAGAGATATTTAGCTCTCTTTTAAACCGATATTCTTTACGTTTTATTTTCACTTTTTGTCTGGTTTATACCTTCATATCAGCATCTTTTGCTAATAATCCGGTTCAAACGGCATCACATATTAAAACTGTTCAGCTATATAAGAAGGGGTGGAATATGTCCTACCCAATTATTAATCTTTATCCGCAGGAACAATTAACACTGGAGTTTGATGATTTTGCTTATGACTCCAAAAATTACCAGTACAGCATTATCCATTGTAATTCGGATTGGGAAGAATCAAACCTGATGCAAACCGAATATGTAGATGGTTTTATGCCCAATGCCATACAGGATTACCAATACTCATTTAACACTACTTTTGATTATATCCATTACACTTTGGATTTTCCCAACCGCGACATTAAGCTAAAGCTGTCAGGCAATTACATCATAAAAGTTTTTGAATTGGGTAATGAAGATAACCCGGTATTGATTCGTCCGTTTTTTGTAACAGAACAGATGGTTAGCATTTTTCCTCGTATCAAATATACCTCTAATGCTAACTTCAGGGAGTCGATGCAGGAGGTTAACTTTACTATTCAACACCCTAACTTCAGAATCAACAATCCACGCGATGAAGTGAAGGTGGTACTTCAGCAAAACGGACGATGGGACAATCAGATTGATGACCTGAAGCCATTATTTATTCGCAATGAGGAATTGGATTACTCTTACAATCGCGAAAATTTATTTGACGGCGGCAACGAATACCGGTGGCTGGATGTAAGAAGCACACGCTTTGCGCCTGAACATGTGGCGGATATATCATTTTTTGACCCACATTATCATTTCACCCTGTTCCCCGATAAATATTTAAGTCAGAAGCCCTACTTCTACCGGGAAGATTTTAACGGCAGGTATTACATTGAAGTAAAAGAAAATCGCGACCCGATTATTGAAGCCGATTATGTGTATGTGCATTTTAACTTCCCCGTTAAGGCACCTTATGTGGATGGCCATTTATATGTTACAGGCGGTTTAAACGACTGGCAGCTTAATGAAGCCAACCGCATGGAATATAATTTTAATACGCATATGTATGAATTAACCATGCTCTTAAAACAAGGCTTTTACAACTACCAATACCATTTTTTAGAAAACAACCATCAACAAGCTGAGGTGGAACGCTTTGAAGGCAATTATGGACAAACAGAAAACGACTATATCATTTACGTTTATTACCAGAGTGTAAGCGATAACTACCAACGATTAATTGGCGTGAACATCTCCAATTCGTTAAAATACAGTGTAAAGGGGATGTAATCTAATTGTTGATTTGCCTGTTTGTTAATTTGTTGATTTGTCAAACTGTCGAAGTGATAAACTGTCAATTAATCTATCATCTAACCGCCTAATGATCTAATGACCTACCGGCCTAATGATCTAATGACCTATCAGCCTATTGATCTATCGGTCTATAAGT
>JAKSBD010000355.1 GCA_022361295.1 Bacteroidales bacterium | reverse complement strand
GGTACGATCATAGACGAAACCATTGGCAGGGAAACTTGCTGAGGGTTTTGGTTGTGGTGTTTCCCCATCTACATTAGGCGAAGGATTTGGATAACCATAAACAGTTCCATCATCAATTGTGTAAACCCAGTCGGCTGAAAAATTATTAGCAGCATCGTGGCTAAATGCCCCTCGTGTTACATAAAAACTTCCATCGCGCGACAATTGAGCTATATTGTTTGACAGAACTTCGTTATTCTTAATTATTAAACTATAAGAAGAGGTAGAACTAAAATAACCAGAGTTAATTCCAATTAAAGGCATTGTTCCGTTAGCTATTTCATAATCATCCACCATCTGTGTTACGGTCATATTACCCTTTTCTTTATTGTAATATGGTACAAATTGGTAACCTTTATTCATATCAACAGTTACAGCATATGCTGAAAATGGCATTTCTGTACCATTGGCATTATAACGAAATGATGTAGTTGATGTATATAACTGCACACCATCCTCGTTATCAAATTCCCCATCCTTTGTCCATTGGGTTGCCTTCTTCTCTTTTTGAGTGACAATGACTTTATATGTGCGAACACTCCCGTTATTATTACCATCTGTTGCAGTGAATATAACAGGTTCTGAATAATCGTTAACCGATTCCGGATTGGGAGAGATAACGGTTCCTTCGAATGTTTCCACGATAGTTCGCAGGTTTGTCAATTCATCATCATGATGGATTGTCACATTTATTTCGTAGTTGTTCTCTGCTATTTCTTTTATTGCACCTTCTCTTACACCCAATACCCATGATTCCTGTCCGGTTATTAGTTTAAAGGCATTTATAGAGTTATTAACCCTTGTTACGATGACTGTATAATTTGTAAAAGACTTGTCTGGTGCCAGTACCTGGAAAACTTTCCCACCAGTAAAATCATAGGCACTACCGCCCGCCGGGAAAACTTCAGCCTCAGGTGACAGCTCGAAAACAGGCGTCAGCTTTGTAATATCCACTCCGCCATAAACAAATGCCTCAACCGTTTGGTTGTCATGATTTATAATTGCCGATGTGGCCATTTCAGCATCACTAAAGTCAAAACCCAGTATTTGGGTTTCATAAACAGGGACTTCTTCTTCTGTCACCTTATCATCCTCTGAACATGCCACATGCATTACAAACAGGATAATTACCAAAACGTTATAATACCATTTTGTTTTCATAGATATTTTTTGACGGGTGAATTTTATAAATCAGTTAGTATCTTTGAGGTCTATAGCTCAGGTAATCTGGCCTTTCCTTTATAGAAAGATTTTATTACCTCTTTAAAGTTGTCATTACCTAATGGCACATCATAAAAAAAGGATTCTCCCATAATACCACGGTCGCGATTGGCCTGCATCTGCCCTCTTAAGACTTCTGGATCAGCAAGGCCTGATGAGCCTTTTAAAATAAGACCAGGAGATAAACGCTGCAGGTTTCCATCACCATGATTATTAAAGTAGTTGAGTACCTCATCGATTGTTGCTTCGTAAGCCCAGACCGAATTACGGTAGCATTGAACAGAAAGAATCTGTACCAGGTTATTATCTAACCACATCGGCCACTCCTGCATCAGGTTATTGAATGCCCAAGGGTATGGATTCGGTGAGAACCCAACTATACAATCAGGCTTGGCTGCCTTTACGGTATTGTAGAATGTAAGGGCGAACTCATTCAGAATATCAGCTCTGAATCGTACCCAATCGGCATTATTATAATCAGAAGGAGGATCAACACCTTTTTCTGCTTTATATTTGTTTGCGGTATAAGTATCATAGCCCGAATTGCGCGGCATTGCAGGTAATCTGTCGTCACCCTGAACACCATCAATATCGTAATTATTGACAGCTTCCATAATCAGGTCAAGCATGAACTGCTGTACTTCCGGGTTGTATGCATTATAATAAAAGTCTGTTCCGTTATAATTGGATGCTTCACCTTCGTTATTAATTCCTACCCAATCAGGATGCACAGCCAACAATTTGTCATTATCAGGAGTAGGTTCGGATCCCCATCTAGACATGAATCCATATTCATACCATAGAATGACTTTAATGTCTTTGGCGTGAGCTTCGGTAATAAGGTCTTGCAAAGGATCACCTGTACCTCCTGTATATGAATGGAAAAGCCCTTCTTCTGGTGTACTGTGAGATGAATTATCGGCGAGTACCTGGCTTGGATAAAGCGTATATGATTTCGCCCAGGCACAAACGTACAAGACATTAAAATTAAGCTCATCGGCTAAGGCAACTCCTTTCACGAGGTCATCGTAACTTCTTAAAAAATTTGTGTGACTAGGATCAGGAATCCAAAATGCCCGTACAGCAACTTCCTGTTCCGAAACTATTGCTGTTACGGTATATTCTTTTATTTCACCATTCTCGGCAGTGACGGTATAAGTAACATCTTCAGATAAATCCACTGTCTCGCCTGATGCCGGTGAAATGGTAGCTAAATCAGACACTTTGATTTCAGGTGCTACCTGTGTTAAATCAACCCCGTAAGCTAACTGCAGTGTAACGCTATTCTGGTTGATAGTAGTTTCTTCATTATACTGAGGCACCGAAAATGACAGAATATCATTAGCAGAGCTCAATTGGTTGGTAATTTTAGTTGAATAGGTCTTCGTCTGGTCGCCCAAGGTCACTTTAAACGTTAAATCATTTGTAAAATCATAGGCATAACCAGAAGGTGGCGTCACTGTTGCCCCTTCATTTATTATAATGGTTGGAACAAGACTTTTCAGATCAGCATCATGAGGTACCTGAGCTGTGATCAGCAACTTATCCTCATCTATCTTTGCATTAATTTCCGGTGTATAATCTTTGAAAGTGAATTCTGATATCATCACCTCTTCAGGTTCAACAGGTGTCTCTCCTCCATTATCCTCACTACAAGCCCAATTTATTAAGCCCAGAAATAAAAGTATCAATCCGAAATGTCTCATTACGAGTATATTTATTGGTTTTAAAAAATTGCTACAGCCGTGATGGCTGTAGCAAAATCAGAAATTATCGTTTTAATGTATCGATGATAAATCCACTGATAACAGAGAAAGCGAATACCTGAGGTTCATTCTCACTATTAAAAGCAACAGCATTATTAGCATTAACCCATGCATCCTGAGGACCGCTAACCATTTTCTTAGCTACAATGGTTTTTTCTTCAATATTCTCAGCAGTTAAAGCTTTAATACCAGCTAATGCATCAGCACCTTCAGTAATATTAACCACTTCATAGAATACACCTTCTGCCTGCCACTCACGGTTAACCGTATATGACATATAACGTCCGCCATTGTATTCGAAAAATTCCACATCCATTGCACGTCCCTGGATAACATCACCACTTATTTCGTGATCAACAGTACCATCATTGTTAATAATAAACATAGCTTCCGCACCAGCAACCATAAATTTATCAGCAGTACCCGGGATTTCAGTAACACGACCGTACTGACCTAATTTGTTGGCCGTTTCCAAAGTTGGGTTCCATGTCATCACATCACCAAATACACCACCTGTAGCTTTCCATCCGTAAATTTCGCTGGCGTTTGCCTTACCGCCATATCCAGGGAAGTTAGATGCGAAGATGTAACCATCTGTAGCAGGATCTCCAACAATTGATAATGCGTCACCTAAACGCTGCTCTGCATTGGTGGTATTCCACTCTAATACAACTTCAGCCTTTGCATCAACATTAGCCCAACGGTATACTTTAAATGTTTTTTCAGCAGCCGCCATTACCATGTTGCTGGCGTAAATAGCATCACCAACACACTTAAGGTCAGAGATCACCCAAGATCCACCTTCAACACCTTCCATATCAAGCATCTTGGCTTCAAAAACTGTTGCATCAACGTCGTAGTATAAAATATTGTTACCACCTTCACGTGAAGCAACAAAAACGTATTCACCATTAAAATCTGCACCTCTTGAGTTATTTGTGCTGATTTCTGAGGGAACTAAACCTGAAGCAGAACTCTTGTCCAACAAGTTTTCAGTATTTGCCGGATTAAAACCAGCCTCTGTAACATTGGTTACAAAAGCATAATCTTTTGTTTCACCTGCGTAGGTAATCGATACTTTTTGATCTTCCAAAGCAAGGTTAAAACCTTTACCAACTTCAGTTGAAGCGATGGCTCCGTTAGGACCAAAATCCATTTCAGTTACAACAATTGTATCCGCCTGTAAGGTATTGTAAGTAACAGTAATTGTTTGTGCAATAAGATCAAGCTCAGTCTGATACTCTTCTTTAGTATTGGCACTCGCTACCTGAATTGACTTCAACACAGCTGCATCAGGGTCAGCTTTTGCAACTGTTACCATATATGTTTCTTCCAACTCACCATTAGCAACAACAAAGTTACGTGGCTCAGAAAAGTCAAGAGTTGTACCTGAAGCAGGTGTCAAAACAGCATTGTTTGAAACAGTCGCTTCAAAAGTTAAAGCTGCAACATCGCTTACATAAGGAACTGCAACTGTAACTGCAGTACCATTAACTACACCTTCAACCACAACATCTTTTGTTTGACCAGCATTCGTAATTGTGAAAGTCAACAATTTAGCTTCTGGTTTTGGATCGTCATCATCGCTACAAGATGTGTAGCTTAAACCCATACCAACAACAAGTAATAAACTAGTAATTACTCTGGCGGCTTTTTTAAAGTTCATAATAATTGGATTTAAAAATTAATAAAATGTGAGTAAATAATTATTTCGATTTTAGTTACCACCGTCCCACCATACACGGGTATATTGACTATCGCCTCCCATGTGATTAACAGCAGCATTGTAATTCTCTTCGTTATAGCGTCGTTCATTAACCGGATAAGGCATTCGGCGTGGCATATCCGGATTATCAGGCCATGTGTAAACCGGTGTGTTCATAATCGGATGACCTGCTCGTCGCACCAGGTTCCAGGCTTCGTTACCATTTGGGAACAATGCCAGCCAACGTTGCTCATATATTTGCTCAAGCGCTTTTGAAGCATCGTATTTGGCATTGCCGTTAATAAAGGCGTTTTGAACATCTGTATCAGTAATATCAAATTGCTCCAGTGATGCCTGTAAGCCCTGGTTATAGTATTCCTGGGCATTGCCTGAAATATAGCCTCTCTGTGCAGCCTCTGCTTTTAAGAAGCAAGCTTCAGCATAGGTAAATACATAGTGAGGAGTCTCATCCTGAAGGAAGAATTCACCGATGTCGCAATATTGCGGTTGGTAGACGGTGGTATAATAAAGGCTTAAGTCATCCTGAGACTGACCATTTTCCAAACCAATGTAGATACCGTCTTCGTTTGGAGCTGCATAAACCGGTAAACGGGGATCTGCATTTTTATCAAGCATGTCAAACATGGTTTTGCTCATGCGCACTTCCTCCCACACCGAAACATATTTCATTGGATTCTTCGTGTGGTAGGTAGGACCGTCTGCATCAGGAATCACCTTAACCATATCGCCATTGCCCTGCATGGTTTTGGACATATCCAATTGCGATAAATATGTTCTCGTTAAATTGTCTTCAGCGACATTAGAGGCTCTTAAAGCGATACGCATCATTAAAGAACCGGCAAAACGCTCCCACTTTGTCAAATCACCATTGAAAAGAACATCCGCTTCATTGAAGGTTACATACCCTTTGTCGCCATATGTGGCAATAAGTTCCATCGACTCCTTCAATTCATTCAATAAATCAGCATAAATATCAGACTGCTTATCGAAAGTGGGTTTACTACTCAAAAAAGCATCTGAATAAGGAATATCTCCATACATATCTGTGATAAGCTGATACATATATACCTGCCAGATGCGGGCGCAAGCTAATTGTACCGGATTTTCCAGTTCTGTGGTCAACTCTATAACACGATAATTCAGGTTAATAGGCGCAAAATGATTACGGGCATAATACCAGTCCCAAACAGTGTTTCCTGGTCCTGGTTCATAATTATCAGATGTAAAACCCGGCTTGATATTGGCAAATTGTTGTGCATATACCGAACCTGCTGTTTGGTGAACCAACTGCCACACACCGACACTTAGACCCGAACCTGTTACAAGTGCTCGTGTAAATAAGTAATCAGGTTCTATTTGTTCTGAAGTTGTTTTTGGTCGATCAATTTCATCAAAATCATCGGTACAGGCGTTGAAAACCAACACAAATAACAAACTATATAAAACTAAATTCTTCATTGTTTTCTGTATTAATGCTCTTTAGCTGATTAAAAATTCACCTTTAGGTTGAAGGATACCGTCCTTGCTTCGGGGAAAGAAAACATTTCGTAGCCCACCGCATTTCCTGTTCCGAATGATGATTCAGGTGAAATATTATCTGTTTGTTTATATAAGTATGCCAGATTATTGACCGCCATACCAATTGAAAGATTATCAAATGGTATATTATCCATTAAGTTCTTGCCAAATGAATAATTAAGGGCTAACTGACGAAGACGAATGTATGATGCATCATAGATGAATTCTTCACCTACACGGGTTACTCTGTCCCAGTATTTTTGTGGATCAACCGGGTACTCTCCTTCCACGCCATTTTTAACGCCATGTACCATGTAACCATCATTTGGCGGAACACCTGTTATTTCAGAAATTTCTTTCGCTTTTTCCCATTCATCGCGACCTTCGGTTGTGAAGGCCAGTGTTCCGTATTCAGCACCACGTTGGTTGGTCATTGAAAACAGCTCGTGTCCAAACTTAGAGTCAATCTGGAAGCTTAACATTAAGTTTTTATACTTAACATTTCCGTTAATACCAATCAACCATTCCGGATAAGCATTACCAATTATCTGATCATAATCAATGGCGCCATCTTCGGTTGTTTTAATTTTTGGCAGGTTTTCCTCGTCAACAACTATGCGACCTTGTTCATCTCTTTCATAGGCACTGCCCATCAATATTCCTACAGGTTCTCCTGGTTTAGCAGCGACAATAACACCTCCTGCCCCGCCAAGCGTCAAAATATCAATCTCTTCATGCAGCTCTTCAACATCACTCCACTGGCGCGTTATATTTGCCCCTAAGTCGACAGTCCAGTTACTGTGCTGGAATACTGTTCCTGAGATGCTGGCCTCAATACCCGAATTTTTAATATAACCGGCATTAAATACTCCTGAGTTATAACCAGATGAAGGCGCCATTGGCGGTGTCAGGATCTGATCTTTTGTACCTGTTTCATAATACGTTACGTCCAACTTAAGTTTATTATTCAATAAGCTTGAATTCAACCCAAACTCAATTGACTCGGTATATTCACTCTTTAAGTCAGGTTCTGGTCTGCGATCAGGATAGCGATTGGCATAAGGTAAACCATGGAACTGGTTTGGATTCGTTACATATTGTATGTATCGGTATGAAGCATAATTACCTCCGTTACCAACTCCTGCATAAGACGTTCTTAGTTTTAAGAAATTGACAAAACTTGGTAATGTTAATGTTTCACTAACAATCCAGCTTAATCCAGCTGACGGATACAGGTATGAGCGATTGGCTTCTGATAAGACTGATGTCCAATCATTCCTCAGGGTCACATCTAAAAATACCTTGCTCTTGTAGTCGAATGAAAACAATCCATAAACCGATTGTATCTCCTGATCAGAGATCCCTTCGCTTGTAATAGGATTCATGAAATTCTGAATAACATACGGACCTACTTCATTTATAAGACCAGCCTCTGAACCAGTATTTAGAGAGCGAACAGTCCGGTGCATAAGGTTGGCACCAACAGATCCCTGTGCTCTGAAACCATTCCATTGATCACCAATGGTTAATAGGAAATCATAGTTTTCTTCTCTAATCTCGGTTTTGCTTTGTGTAATAGAAGCCCGCCCATCAGCCTTATAATAGGTTTTATCTGCTGTGTATCGCTTTCTGTTATCAGTATAATAATCAACCCCCGCTTTACCTTTCAGGCTCAAATCAAATCCTAGTGAAAACCACTCTTTAAAATCCAGTGACAGCTCGGCAAAACCAATTAAACGGCTCCTGTTGTCATCATTCTGATTTAAAGTCGTTGCCCAATAAGGATTTTGTAACAACGGAGATGAAGCAAATACAGGAGGAGCACCTCTCCAGCTAACCGTACCATCATCATTCTTCTGATAGTTTGAATTCCAAACTACCGGATAACCATCTACCGTTTGAAAAGGTGACAACTGATTCATGGTTACTGAACGCGGCATTACATTCATCAGATAAATCACATTATCAGGAGATCCGGCCAGGTTAGGGCGATTGGATGCTTCCTGGTAAATATAGTTGGCTTTAGTATCTAACTTAAGAAAGTCACTTAACTTTGTATCAAAACGAACGGTAAAAGAATTCTTTTCATAGTCACTGTTTGGCAACATACTTTTGTTATCCATACGCGACGCAGAAAAGTACACACCGCTAAGCTCATTTCGTTTATTAATTGTTATTGTATTATTCCATGTTGAGCCAGTGCGTAAAAAAGCATCGTAAGGGTGTTCATTATTCGCATTCAAGACTTGCTCCTGATTAAGAAAATTAGTCTCTGTCTGCCCTGTCATTTTAGCACCCCAGCTACGGTACTCACCGGCATTGAATTTACCGTTCGATCCCTGAGAGTATTGATTCTGATAATCTGGTTTAATCAAGGGATCAGAATATTCATAGCTTGATGAAATAGAAACACCCAATCCTTCATTCTGACTTCCTTTTTTGGTGGTAATCATGATTACCCCGTTTTGACCACGTGAACCATATAGTGCCGACGCAGCTCCGCCTTTTAACACAGAAATTGACTCAATATCATCCGGGTTAATATTATTGGCGGCATTACCATAGTCAAAACCACCATACTGGCCACCTGATGCGCCACCGCTGTTATCCAATGGTACGCCATCTATAACATATAAAGGATCGTTTCCACCTGTTAATGAGTTAGCCCCACGTATCAGTACTTTAGTAGAACCACCAGGACCATTACCCGAGGTGGAAATATTCAATCCGCTTACCTTACCACTTAAGGCATCGATAGGTGTTAATCTGGATGATGATTCAAGTGCATCGCCTTTGACATCCTGTACAGAGTAACCCAAGGCCTTTTTCTCACGCTTGATACCAAGAGCGGTAACTACTACCTCATCCAGGTTCTCAACATCAGATTGCATAGTTATAGTTACCTGTTGCAGGCCTTCTACATTTACTTCTTGCGTATCAAAGCCAATAAATGTAACTACCAGAATATTACCACCTTGTGGCAGCTCAAGATTAAAATCACCGTCGATACCTGTAATTGTACCTACCGGACTACTTTCAGTTCCTTTAACGATAACACTTGCTCCGGGGAGCGGCTGATTCAGATCATCGAGAACCACTCCTGTAATCGTTTGTGATTGTGCCAGCAACGCCGCGCCCGACATCACAACTACAATCATCAACAATAGTACTTTCTTCATTACTTGGTTTTTAATATTAAATCATTTCATATTTTTTCCACACCATATAAGCTGCTCCATTTGGTACAGCCTCATTTTCAAGTTCCGACAAGCGCACTTTACAGAACATTAAAGGGTTGATAAGCGCTGTTTTCTTAATACCCATCTTTACCGATGTAGTAAACAAATCGCCGGCTCGTGCCATTTTTCCTCCAATGATTATAACTTCCGGATTAAGCAAGTTCAGTAAGTTGCCCAGTGCTTCTCCCAGGCAATCGCCTTGTTTTTGAATGAGTCGGATTGACAGGGCATCGCCTTTCAGTGCTGCTTCCAACACCTCATCATATCGGTAATTACTATCATCATTGTTATTAAAGAAGATTGATTGTTCTCCATTGAGCAATGCTTCTTTCAAATCCTCTTCCAGAGCATGGCCGGACACTACAGTTTCCATACACCCTTGCTTACCACATAAACAAAGACGATCTGAATACCCCAATTGCATGTGTCCCAATTCTCCTGCAAAACCATTACCTCCGGCAATGACTTTTTTATTTAGAATAAGGCTGATTCCTAAACCACGGCTTAAATTAACAACCAGAGCATTGTTTACGCTGCGGGCTTTTCCTACAACCTGCTCTGCAATTCCTAAAATTCGTGTATCATTGTCTACAATGGTTGGTAACCCCGTAGATTTTTCTACAAATTCGGCGAAAGTGACATCCAGAAAGTTAAAGTAGTTTAAGGTTTGACCCGTATTACAATCAACACGACCAGTGATACCAATGCCTACTCCCATTATCTGGTAAGAAGCTATACCGCATCCATTGATAGTATCCTTAATAAAATCAATTACATAACCTAAACACTCTTTTGAGTTTTCAAGCAGAAAAGCGTCATCTCTTTTTTCGAAAATAACCTCTTTGTCCACACGAACCACCTTCACCTGAATGCGCTTGCGAACCACTTCGACCCCCACCGCATAAAAGCGTTCTTTATTTAATGAATATAAGGTAGGTTTACGCCCGTTATCTGTTTCTCTCTTTCCAACTTCATTGATACAGTTCAACTTTATTAACTCATTAATCAATTTAGTTGTCGTTGGAACACTGATTCTTACATGTTCAGCAATTTCAGGAATAGTCACACCACACTGCGTCCTGGAAAGATATTTCAATATCCTTCCACTTTGCTTTTGTTGCCTGCCTTTATTACTTACTTCTACAGTGTCTGTAAATAAACCCGAAACCATTAATGCACTATTTTATTTATTCGAGTGCAATTTTTAAATTATTTTATTATCTGACAAGTATTTTAATAAATACTTTTTAAAATAATTTATTAAATACATACAAAAGACTAGCTATCTGATGTTTAATTAACACAAAAGAACAACTTTAAAAATTCAGATGAGAAAAAAGTGCTATAATAAATGGAGAATTATGGGATTACAGCACATCTGTATGATATATTATAGCAGATCAAATTTCTTAAATGACAAGTAAGCAGCCCCAATAGCAGCTGCTCTGGTTCCATCAACTTCTGATGCAATAACCCTGCAGGAATTAAGTGGATTTATTAATGTGGTTTTAGACAGACCAATTCGGATAGCATCAATAAACATATCGCCTAAAATGGCAAAACTACCTGCAATAACAATTAGAGAAGGATTGAGAAGATTTATAATATTACCCAGACTTTCTCCAAGGTACATTCCTTGTTTCTGTACCAATTCAATGGCCAGGCTATCGCCTTCCAGAGCTGACCGAAGTATTTGCCTGTAACCAAAGGTATCTGTTTGAAGTTTTAATAAAGAATCCCGACCAGCATCGAGTGCATTTGTAAAATCAAGTTCCAAGGCGTAACCTGAGACTTCCGTTCCCAAACAATTTGTTTTACCACAAATACATAAACGTTCCTTTTTACCAAATTGCATGTGACCAAATTCGCCCGCAAAACCATTGCCCCCTTTTACTATATTACCCTCGCATATAATGGAAGCTCCCAAGCCCCTGCTGACATTAACAACGATAGCATCCTTTACATTGGACAGGCAGCCGTCTACCTGCTCACTAAGACCTATAAGTCTTGTATCATTGTCCAGCAGAACAGGTAACTGAAACTTCTCAGAGAAGTATTGCCCCAGAGGTTTGCCCATAAAATCGAAAAAACTAATAGAAGAACTCTTTTTGACATCAACACGACCTGTCAGGCTAAAACCCAAACCAAGTATTGCAGTATTTTCAACCATGCAATAGGTTATAAACTCATTGACGTGGTTGATAATATCATTGAGGCATTCTTCTGTATTTTCTAAGGTAAAATCAGAGATATCTTTAGACTTCACTACTTGCAGCTGAATGTCAAGCATTACTATGCGTAATCCCTTTAACTGAATATCGACCCCAACCGAGTAAAACATGTCTCTGTTGAGAGCATATAAAATTGGTTTCCTTCCACTTCCCGTATCTTTTTTACCATACTCAACTAAAACATTAGCTTCTAACAGCTCAACAATAAGTTTATTAATCGTTGGTATACTTATTTTTAACTGCTTTGCAATATCAGGAATTATACAAGCAGTTTTAGACTTTGAAATATACCGAACGATATCCTTCTTTTGCTTTTGATGTCTGGATTGATTACTGATAACTGTTGATTGCGTAAGAAAATCTAAAACCATGCCTGCTCTGCTAAATCTAATACACCAAATTTAGCAATAATATTAATGTGGTGAAGAATTAGTTTTATTTATATGAAGTTAATCTATCTTCTTTTCAGGTTTTAACCAGTTGTTCACAGCAGGGGCACTATCTCTTATATTTTATGCAAATCACCCCTGCCATGAAGCGGATTGTTATTACCCCCCGGAAAGCCCAAGGGGTGGTAAGTCTCTATATAGAATGCCTTTCGGGCACACTATCCAGGCTGGCATTACCTGTTTTACTCATGTAATAATTAATGCGGTCAATTGCAGCCTGCTTGTCGTTGGGCAGTTTAGCATCAAAACTAACGGTATTGATAACATGGATTCCCATATAATAGGTTGGTACATCAACCAGCTCGATGGTTTTCATTTGCTCTTCCAGCACTTCCCGTTCTGTTGCGAGTTCAAAAGCACCAGCTGCAATATCGTTTGCCAGCTTTGTTCCTTCATTGGCATTAAGTGTAGTTGGAACAATACCCACTGGTTTCACCTTATTAATCAGCCTGGCATTTGCTTCAGCATTTTCAATACCCCTGCCCTTACCTGCAGCTCCAAACATAAAACCATAAAAGAAGCGTATGCCTGCTTTATTTAATCGTTCCAGCTGTAGTTCTGTATCAGCTAAGTCGGCACCTTTATTTAAATAATCAAGGGCTTCTCCCAAGCCTGTTTCAACACCAATCCACAAATTGCCAATTCCTAAACCTGCCAGCTGTTTTAGCTCTTCATCCGATTTAAGCTTAACATTATTGATGGATGCATACATAGTAATAATCTCAACCTGTGGCAGGTAAGCATGAATTTTCCGGGCAATCTCCTTTAAACGTCTTGCAGACAGAACAAAAGCATCACCATTAACCAGAAACACGCGTTTCACATCAGGGTACAAGTGTTGTGCTTCCTGCAGATCTCTCTCAACCTGCTCTTCTTTAGCTACAGAAAATTTAACATCGCGGTACATTGTACAAAATGTACATTTATTATGAGCACATCCTACTGTAACTTCAAGCAGTAAAGTATTAGCTTCATATGGTGGTCTGTAAACAGGGCCTGTGTAGTTCATTTTAATCAAGTAATTTTAACCTGAGGTATAAAATTTAAATAGAAATCAGGTTATTAGTAAAATCAATTAGTTTCCGAATCGCGTCGTTATTGTATGCATCAGAGTGCGCCCGGGCATATCTGCCTGAATCATTATCAAAGTATTCACCACTGTGCTTTTTATGCTTTTCGGCTATTGTCAGGTCATATAAAATATCTGCTCCTTTCTCTGCCGGAGACCAATACTGCCCGTATGCTTCATTAGCCATCTTTGTATTAAGCAATGAGCCAGGATTAACCGCAATAACAATCATATCTTTCTTCTGTTGCGCCAGATAAAAGCTCCACATGGTTAAGGCCAGTTTACTTTGTGCATATAAGGCATTTACACTAGTATGTTGCCTGCCCATGATGGCTTCGTATGAAAGTTCTGATTGAGCTGCAGAACTCAAATTGATTATACGCGCATCCCTACTTTGATTCATCAGAGGCAACAACTCGTGCGTTAATAAATATGGCGCAAGGTAATTTACTACAAATCGCATATCGCACCCATTTGCAGATTGCTGTGAGCCACTCATAAACACACCGGCATTATTAACCAATATATCAATCTGCGATACTTTCGCTTTTATATCCTGAGCCAACTGCCTGACCGCATTCATATCTGATAAATCACCCACAAAAGCTCCAATGGTTTCATTCCGGCTTTTGGCTTTTATCTCATCCATCGCTTTCGTCACCTTATCCTGATTACGACCATGGATGTATACCTGATGTCCTTCTATAGCTAACTTTATGGCCAGCAGTTTTCCTATTCCATCAGTACTTCCGGTTATGAGAATATATTTTTTCATGTGTATCTGTTTTAGACAAAAGACATTGGTTACAAGACGTAAGATACAAATCATCAGACCTTAGACGCAAGCTTGAAGATTGACTTGCATAATGAGCTTTTAGCCGTATCAACCACTGATAACTAAAGTCAATTCAGCATCAAGCCTGTACCTGTCTTTGCTTTTCG
>JAKSBD010000172.1 GCA_022361295.1 Bacteroidales bacterium | reverse complement strand
ATACGGCCCGGCTCAGAGGCGAAAGCACTTAATGAGTAGGGCATTGGTGGGTTAAGTACTGTGTAGGTTCTGATTGGGTAGGTGGTTTGTGCTATCATTGAGGATAGGCTGATAATGAGGAAAAGCATCACCGAAGAGACGCGGAGGCGGGTTTGAGAGAGGTGAGAGGTGAGCGATGAGAAGTGAGAAATAAAGTTAAGCGCGGAGGCGCGAAGGCGCAGAGAGCTTATAAAGACGGATGACAGGTGACGGATGACAGAAGAGGCGCGGAGGCGGGTTTGAGAGAGGTGAGCGGTGAGCGATGAGATGTGAGAAATAATGTTGACCGCGGAGGCGCGAAGGCGCAGTGGTGCTATGAATAGCAGAAAACGTAAAGCGAAGTGCATTATATATCTCATAAAATTCTGTATTCTATTATTGTTCTTATACTCAATTCTCATAACTCAAATATTAAGTATTTATCTGCCTCCTGCTTCGTTCAAAAAAGCCGGCAATTATTAATTTGTTTTCTATTCAGTACAACGCCAACAGGTCTATCGACGCTGTCGGGTTTCATATTGCATTGTCCCGGATTCTACTTCTGCTGAAATAATTAAGAATACTTAATTCTTAATCATTCCGACCTCCGCGTCTCTGCGGTTTATTTCTTTTTACACACCGCTCATCGCTCTCCTCTCACTTCTCACTTCTCACCACTCTTCGGCCATCCAAAACGATAACTATACCCCATGCTTGCCGTTACGTATGAGCTGTTGCTGCCCGGTCTGTCGCGCCGGCTATAGGCCAGGCTCAGGTTGAGCAGGTGTTTCTTTTTTAATGCATAATTAGATCCCAGTCGCGCCGTGAGCACATGACCCGTCGATTCCTGTTCCATATAGGTACCGTTCCATGAGACGGACAGGCTGTTGCGCCACTTTTTGTCAAAGAGGCTCTTGCGTACGAAGAAGATGGGCCCGTAGGCCTCCCCTGTTCCGGCTGATGTTTTGTTACGGCTGTAATTCATGTTGAGGCCCAGGCTCAGGTTTTGCTTTGGACGCGCCCAGCTGTACCCTCCCGATGCATTGATAAAGCGGCTGTCGGCATTTTCCACCGCATCACTCTGGTTCTGGCTGGCCTGCTGAAAATTAACATTACCGTTCAGTGTGTGTTTTACCGTCTCCGTTTTCTTTATCTGCCAGTTGGCCGACAGGCTGATGTTCTCGTTTATCTGCGTGAACGTAAGCGTGTCGAGCAACTCATATTCGGTATGGGTATTGGTTTCTTCAAACACCGTTTGTATATGCGTGTAATTGTAAAAGTTGGAGTAGGAAGCACTGAGGTTAAACTTTTCACCCGGCGTAAAGCCCACATTAAAATTCTGTATAATATCCTTCTGGTCAGTATCCGACTGATTGTCCAGGTTGGTCTGCCTGATTCCCACATTGGCTGCCATTGTTACTTTACCCCTTATCATTACTGTGGCCAGGTTAAGGGTGTAATTCACAAAGTCATTAACCGTGTAATAGGCTCCCAGCGTTTCATAGCCCGGCTCAACATATTCAATACCGGCACCAATACTACCGATGGAGGTGCTCCAGCTGATATCTGATTTAGCCGCATGGTAGCGGTGTGTGGCGGCTCCGTTAAAGTCGGTGGCACCACTTATACGGCGGTCGCGACTCAGACTGCTGACGCTTACCTCGCCACGTAAGGTGAGGCGTTGCCAGGGGCGCAGCATAAAAGTGGAACCCAGCACCATATTCTCCATGGGGGTGATGCCTAAGGAGTCTATCTGCTCAAAGGGCTTATCGGTATCGTCCTGCCCGTGAAAAAGGTGTACGCCTACCTCTGCATTTTTAAAAGTATAGCTGGCCTTCATACCCGTTCCCATGCGTTTATACTGGGGGTCAAAGCCGGATGTTGTATCACCGGGCAGGGCCTTTCGCAAGCGCCCGTACATAGCGCTGAACTTCAGTTTATCTGTTGGGTTCAGATCAATACCGGCACCTGCAAAGGTGTGTCCGCTCAGTGAATAGGGCGAAAAGCTCATGCTTGAATAGCCCAGGTGCAGCGTGGCCCATTTGTACGAAGGACTGATGCTAAACTGGTTAAAAGGCTGTGTATAGGTCCAGTTCTGGTTGGACCAGGTAAAGCTCACCGGGATAGACATGCCATAGAGGTTAGCCGCCAGGTTACCGGTCACCACCAGGGCATAGGGATCAACACCACTGGCTGCATTACTCCTGTACATTTGGTTGATATTAAGTCCGCCGTTTAACTTTAATGCGTCTTTTTTGCCTATCTGGTCGAGTTGCTGTGAATAAGCACAAAGGCCAATGAAAAGGAATAGTGCAGAGGCGTAGAGACGGGTTTGAGAGAGGTGAGCGGTGAGCGGTGAGTTTAAATAGAACACAGAGGCGCAGAGGCGCAAAGAGCTTATAAAGACGGATGACAGGTGACGGATGACCGAAGAGGTGAGCGGTGAGAAGTGAGTAATAAAGTTAAACACAGAGGCGCAGAGACGCAGAGGTGCTATGAATAGCAGCAAACGTACCAAATGCATTATATATCTCATAAAATTCTGTATTCTATTATTGTTCTTATACTCAATTCTCATAACTCAAATATTAAGTATTT
>JAKSBD010000616.1 GCA_022361295.1 Bacteroidales bacterium | reverse complement strand
TTTTCATCATTTTGATCTGTGTTTACTGTCTCTATAACGGGAAATAAATCTTGCAGTCTAATATTCTGTTTATAGTGCAGTACTGATATCATGCCTTCCCAGTCTTTGACACCGGCATAAACTAAAGGCCGCTTCAATTCACTACAAGCCTTGTCAAGGTGTAATCTGCTGTTTAAATTATCAGTACAGTCGCAAACAATATCATAATCAGAAATGATGCCCAAGGCATTTTGATCGTCGAGACGTAGTTTGATACCTACAACTTGAATCTGTTCATTTTGCCTTTGTAATCGTTCGGCCAATAAAGTAGTTTTATAATTGCCTAAATCATTTATCGAATAAGCTAATTGCCGGTTTAAATTACTTTCTTCAACCCGGTCATTATCTACAATACCAATATTGCCCACACCAGCTCCAGCGAGATAGCTTGCTGTTGGAAAACCCAATCCTCCCGCACCAACAATCAATACCGATGCATTTGATAGGAGGGACTGAGTATTTTCTCCAAGCTCTTTTACAAGTAATTGCCGTTGATATCTGCTCATCTGGTATTAATTTGAGAAGTAATGGTTGTATCCGTTATTTTATCATCGTCGGCCAATAGAAAAGCTTTTGATAAAATTACCGACAAGCCAGCATCACCTTCGAAAGGCAAATAAACGCCATTGGTGTTGTCCTTCTTACTTCTGTCAGGAACAATGCATAAATACTGATCGTTTGGCTCCATTAAAATGTTTGTACTGCCAATATGAATTTTATAAGTACGCAGTTTGCCTTTCACAACCAGGAAACGCTCTTTGACTTCTGAAACTTTATTAATCTTCAAACGAGGAATTAATCGTTCTAATATTTCCTTACGTGATTTTGCCAATTCAGATAAGTCACCAAATGAATAACTGTTCCAGTAATCCCTGTAAGCAGGAAGGCCTCCTGAATCTGACCACGTAGGATCATTACCTACACTGGCTACACCAACAAACAGGTCAACATCCCTAAATATTTCAGAAAATACAAGTGGAGGTATATCAATGAGGTCAACAAGTTCTTTGGTGGCCAACTTTGTAAAACGAATCTGATCAGTGGCTATGTAATTCCAAATACCCGTATCATTCATCGCATCATCAGCATTCACCTCATTCACCCAATATTCAGCTAGTAACCCATGCTCTTTCAATTCAATTTCAGCAGCATCGTTGTAAACGCCATTGTCAAATGCGCCCATTAATGCAAACTTCCAGCCTCTGACTTTCGCCAGCGAGTTAAACTGATGTTGCTTTAGTATGTGAGCAGCCATTCGATTACTATATGTTTTGGTCTTGAGCTCAGCATCAGTCAATAGGTAAACTTCTCTAAAGGCTTGTTTTAGGGGTTGCTGTATTTGCTTATCAACGAGGTATGCACGCCATTGCTGTACTTCTTCAACTGCACTGATTGCCGGATGCCATAAGCTTACATTGTTCGAATTGATTATTTCAATGGCTTCACCATTTACATTATACCACTGGTCAGAATGATAAATGCATGATTGCTTTTTACTTCCATCATCAAATACCCAGATAATTCCTTTAGCCAGGTAACTCATCAAACCGTGCTCAAGGTATAGTTTTACGAAGTTTTCCATCGAAATTTGCCGGTTCGATCGAAACATCCGGTCCAGCCTGTCACGTTGTGCACTGGTAGTCAGATTAATTTGCTTTACACTATCCTTAAGCTGTTTTAGTTTTTTCGCATGTTTATCCTTAACCTGTTTTGGTATGGTCTTTTGTTCAGTACCGTCGGGTTTAAACCACCGCATACTTGTTTTACCCACACTTGTGATTGTTACCAACGCTTTGTAATCGTCAAAAGAGACTTCTTTGGAGCCATTTGTCAAACCGTAAGCATTCACCGACAGATCCTCAATTTCATGAATCGTAACACCTTTTTCATCTGCTGCCTGATGCAGATATTTCTCAATTAATTTTTGAGTACTGCTTTGTTTGACCTTTAATTTTAACCGGGACAGGTGACCTATTCCATCCAAACCTTTTGATTTGTAGAGAACGAAAATGCATGCATTGCCTATGGCCTGTGCTGCCGGACCTTTACCAGGTATCTTTTTAAACGACCGCTCGGCAAGGCGAGAAACAGCGGTAATTATAGCCTGACTGTGAAAGTGCGAACAACACCAAACCAATCCTTTAATTTTATCAAAATTAACATCTGAAAGAAATATATATACTGAACCCCAATCAAATTTTTCTTCTATATCTTTTATATCAGCGATGTAACTAAACCAATTGGTTATTAACCGACTAAAATTGTCGCGTCCCAGCTCCTCAATAATGTTCTTGCTTTCTTTAAGATATTTGGCCGATGGTTTTGAGCCACTGGCTTGCTGAGCCATGGCCAGCAATCGATACCAATGGTTTAATGCTTCCTCACTTTCCTTATTTAACATGTCGTTAGCATAAGAGGTAAAAGCATCTTTGCCGGTAAAAAGAACCGGTTTAACTTTTAATTCGCCATTGGCATATTTGAAAAGTAACTCCTCAACTTTTGTTATTTCTTTTTCGAAATATCTGGTATTCCAGCGATTGAAAATAATCAGCATATCCTCCAACACAACCTTCACCTTGCTATCAGCCGTTGGATACTGTTGGCCAATTTGATTAATAAAATATGCCCAAGGCAATTTCGGATAAAGGCTTATATTTCCTCTGGTAACAAAAGCATTAAATAGTGATTTTATATCGTCAGGCGACATTGCAATTCTAATCCTGAACAATTGATTTAAATAGGCCATTCTGGTATAATTATAAGCCTCCCTTGGAATATGTGCAGAAGTGTTTTTTGCAACATATTCATGCAAGAGCAGGAATAAAATAAAATCAATCTTTTTTTTATCGTCCCAATTTAACACCTCGTTTTTATATGCTGATAATTGCTTTACCTTTACCTTAGAGGAATAAACGCCGTCTGGGAAGTGTTCATTAAAACTTTTAAC
>JAKSBD010000173.1 GCA_022361295.1 Bacteroidales bacterium | reverse complement strand
TGATCACCTCAAATCCCTCATCTTCATTATCAACTATCACTTCTGCCGGGTTGTTATATCGCAACTTTTTGCCCGACTCAACAGGCCCTTCAAAGAAGTTCACCTTTCTGCTGTTTCTGTTGACATCGTTAAGTGTTAATGTCTGATTAGAAGGGATATTGGCTGCCAGGAAGGTGTTAACCGTTACATCCCTTGGTTCTTCATCCAGTAAAAAGCCAATATCGTAGGTGTTGCCGGCCTTAATCTGATAACTTTGCTGATTATCCTGCTCAGCATCCATTTGAAAGCGTGAACGGAAGCGTCCACGTCCGCCGCGCTGCATTCCTTCACGTACTGTAAAGCTTACAATACCATCAGCATCACCGTTGTTGGCTACAGTGACCTTTAAGAAATACCTCATGCGGTTACCTTCTTTCACTTCAAATACATCGACTGAACTAAAGAGAAATGCTGCATTATAAGTTTCATTTAACCAGCTGCTGTAAATAGTATTGAAATCGGTATTACTAATTCCACTTAAGGCCCTGTTAAAGTCAGACACCTGCTTGTTGGTAAACCTTGTATCACTAATCAACTCATCCAGTTGCGAATCGAAGCTGGTTTGTCCCACATTAACCTTTAAGTTTGAAAACAGCTGACTTCCTTTAGATGCAAATACATTTCCTAAAGTATTAACGTCTTCTTTATCAATTAGCTCTTTCAGGCTATTGTCCCTTAATTTAAGTATTACTTCATCGTTACTCGATAAACCTCCCAAATCGCGGCGACGTTCTTCACTTAATCGCTTATGCAGATAATTTTCCACAGCAATCGTCAGAAGCGGATAGCCATCTTCTACAATGCGGTTCGAATAGGTAAAGTATAAGGGAAATACCTGTCTTCGTCCCCAATTCTCCACATGACGTTCTCCTTCCTGCCGGCGACCAAAGAAGAAGCGCGACGGTGAGATAAAATTATCACCCACATAATTCTTAAATACTTCTACCTGTAAATCTTTTTCTGAACGCTCTTCATTGGAGCGGTCTGTTCTGCGGTCTATTCTTCTTCGCACATTATCCAGGTCATTCTGCCAGGTTCCACCGCCACTTTCAGGAAATAAAACCATTTCAGGCATCACACTTTCCGTTGCCAGGGACCAGTTTCGCAAATAACTATAGAAGTTAACAGGTGTTTCAACCACAGAGAATCGTTCAAATGGATAATTAACACCAAGCTTACGCTCAAAGTCATCCTTTATATTTTTAATGACATGAGAGACGGTATCGCCTATCTCGGTGAAGTAATCTTTGTAAAACACATGGTTTTTATGGTGATAGAGATTAAACTCAATACTGTCAACGAGTGTAGTATGCCGCTCATAATCGCCGATAATTAAGCTATAGGCATTTAATGGCTTCTCTGCCATAAATCGATATGAGCCAAGGCCTAAACTATCCTTCTTACCTTGTGTGATGATTTCTAAACCAGGCTTTGTATTCACCTTTAAATTCATTGCTGTGAATGGATAACTCACCCAATACTGCTTAGAGGCAATGACGGGATACCAGCCGGCCTCTCTTGTCAGTAACACATAATTGTCCTGGATAAAGCTGTATTGCTTACCTGCCAATAAAGGATCCAAACGGTTTTCTGCCATTCTTGTCTCCTCATTAATATCAGGATACATGGCGTCATCATTAATACCGCCCTCATAACTTAGCTCAAGCGTAAAATTATCAGGCTTCAGTATTTTTGTATCAATTGAGATGATATGGGCATCACGCTTATAGCTAACAGGATTGGAATTGACAGAACAGGCAGTAATGTTTAAGCCAGGATTAAGAACCAGTTTCAGCTCCTTATTACCTTCCCTGATTTTAGCAACCTGCATACTTGCTACACATTGTATTGTTAGCTGCTGGTGCTTTAACTCAATATCAGAAGATTCAATTACATAATCTGATGTTGTCAATTGATCATTTAATTGAATAATATGTTCTTGTATACTTCTTGAACTGTTTGATTTAACAATGATGTTTCCGACAATTAAACCCGATACGCCAATCAGTGCCAGTATACCAACCATAAGAACGGGACGACTGAGTTTTTGCTGCTCCAATCGCGGCAATCGCCAAATGGTGGCAAAAATAAAGGCTACCCCCAGCACCAAATACAACATCCGGTGTTGTATCAGCTCGTACGCATGCTGAAAACCGGTGAAGTCCGAACGCATAAAGGAGGTATAAAAACCGAGTACATCGAATAACCTGAAATGCTTATTACCAAGGTAAAACAAGGATAAGGCAATAAAACCAAGTAACAATACGAATGTAACAGCCTGGTTTCGGATTAATGTCATTGTAAAGAATGACAAGCCCAGAATAAACACTAAGGTTGGTAGTGATATTATTAACGGGTAATAAATGTAGGTTGACCAGTTGATAGGCGCTTCATTACCTATCAGCGAAAACAGCAATGCGCTCAGGAGTACCAGGATATTTAAAACAACAAATACCTTCAGAACACCAAAGGTTTTACCAATGACATACTCCACATTAGACATGCTGCGTACATAAAAGGCCTCTGTCGTATCAAGTTTCTTATCCCGTCCAAGGAAATCAGCTGCCAGGAAAACGGCTATTATCGCCTGGGCTATATTGAGCAGCCACATATTAAAATAGGGTGCTCCCGATGGAAGTACTCGTCCGGGCCAGCCACCATCAGCAACAGCAGCCACACCAAAAATGTTAAACATCAGGATAAAACCCAGGATAATGATGGCAAAAATGCGGAAGAACCAGCTTCGGAACAGTGTTTTTGATTCGAAGCGTGAAACGGTAGATATATTAAAGAATGAGATCATTGATACTGGAATTTTTCGTTAGCAACATATTCCATAAAATACACATAGGCATGCTCCAGATTGGGTTCCACCAGGCTTGTATCCCAGCCATTCACCTCATTGGCCACAAACTCAATTTCGTAGCCATTCATACCAGGTACAGAGGTAATAACAGGATACTGCTCACTGATCAGCTTCATCTGTTCAAATGACACATTGGTTTTAAACACATGGCCGGCCGATTGATTAATAAAGTCTTCGGGTGAACCCTGAAAATGTACCTGTCCCCTGTTGAGCAATGCCATTTGACGGCAGGTAGATGAAATATCACCAACAATATGCGTCGATAATATAATGATCACTTCCTTTTGACTCAGGTTGGAAAGGATATTACGGAATCTGATGCGCTCTTCCGGATCCAGACCGGTGGTAGGCTCATCGACAATCACAATTTTAGGATCACCTATTAAGGCCTGAGCAATACCAAGGCGTCTTTTCATACCACCAGATAACTTATTGGCATAACGGTTGCGGACATCAAACAGCCCCACCTGCTCCAATAGATCATCAACAGCTGCCAGCCTGTCCTTTTTGCGTTTAATACCAGCCAGGGATGCGGCATAATCCAGAAATTCCCAGGTGCGCAGTTTGGCAAAGAACCGAAAGTCCTGAGGCAGGTATCCCAGCATTGACCTAACCTCTGACCGATTGGCCGATAAAGGCTTTCCATTAACAAACACATCACCATGGGTAGGTTTAAGAAGGGTAACGAGAATGCGCATCAATGTTGATTTACCAGCGCCATTGGGCCCCAATAAACCAAACATACCCGATTCAATTTCTAAATTTACCTTATTAAGTGCTCTGAAGTCATTTTTATATACCTGACTGAGATCTTTTATTTGAATATTCAAAATACATGTGTTTAGGTTATTGGTATTCAGCTAAAAACATACCAATGTAATCATTTCACTCGTTTTAAAGCCATTAAGACATTTAAGAACCTTTCAAAGTGTTCGGATTCGTAACAATTTGCACGATTGCGTACACTTTTCGATACTTCTGATTAAATACCTCCATAAAAGAAGTTTAAGTTAAGAAAAACGTTCGAATATGAACAATGTCCTTTCACTAATTATCATTCATTGTACTTTTACAACTATAAAATAGACGTCATGAAAAACACTTTCCGGCGCTATTTTTTTATTAAATTCTTTTAAGCTGAATCTGTGGCAATTAGCCTCCACTCTGGGTTTCAAAAAAAAAAAAAATTAGAAAAAGGTTCATTTTTATTTGATAGAAATAGTTGAATAACTATCTTTGCATCGCTTTTGAAACAAAGCACTAAGGATGGTCCCGTAGCTCAGCTGGATAG
>JAKSBD010000310.1 GCA_022361295.1 Bacteroidales bacterium | reverse complement strand
CCTGCAGGAACACATTTAATCATATTAATACATGTTGCCGCCATGGCGAAGGTCGTTTACTCTGCGAAAGTCATGCCTTTCATCATATGGATGAATTTTAGTGTTTTACCATTGATGCTTTGATTTTTTTTAAGTTCTAAATTGTGTTATAGAATCTCAAATAGATTACTTCTTTAGCTCTTCTTTTAGGTATTTTGCGGTGTAGCTCTTTTTCTTGCGGGCAACTTGTTCCGGTGTTCCGGCTGCCATTAATTCACCACCAAATCTACCGCCGTCAGGACCTATATCTATAATATGATCGGCAACTTTTATAACATCCAGGTTGTGTTCAATGACCAGTACGGTATTCCCTTTAGCTACCAACCGGTTCAGTACATCCAATAATACACGTATGTCTTCAAAATGAAGGCCGGTAGTTGGCTCATCAAGAATATAGATGGTTTTGCCGGTATCGCGTTTAGCTAATTCGGCTGCCAGTTTTACGCGTTGGCTTTCGCCACCTGAGAGTGTAGTGGAGGGCTGACCAAGTGTAATATAACCCAGGCCAACGTCCTGTAATGTTTTCAGTATCTTTGATAGTTTTGGAATATGCTGGAAAAATTCAACTGATTGGTTGATTGTCATATCCAGTACGTCACTGATAGATTTACCTTTATAGCGTACTTCACAGGTTTCGCGGTTGTAGCGTCGTCCGCCGCAATCAGGACATTCCACCATTACATCAGGCAGAAAATTCATTTCAATCACCTGTACACCGCCACCTTTACAGGTTTCGCAACGGCCACCTGCCACATTAAACGAGAAACGACCCGGTTTGTATGCGCGGATCTTTGATTCGGGTAATTCGGCAAACAGCTTCCTTATTTCGTCAAATATTTTAGTGTATGTAGCCGGATTGGAACGAGGAGTTCGACCTAATGGTTTCTGGTCAACATCCACTACTTTGTCAATGTGCTCCAGGCCTTCTACTTTGCTGAAAGGAAGAGGATCTTTTACTGCGTTGTAAAAATGCTGGTTTAAAATAGGGTAGAGCGTTTCATTAATTAAGGTAGACTTTCCGCTTCCGGAAACCCCCGTCACGCAAATGAGTTTTCCTAGTGGAATTTCCACATTAACGCCTTTAAGATTGTGACCCGTAGCACCTTTAATAGTAATGGATTTGCCATTTCCTTCGCGACGCTTCTTTGGTGTTTCAATCTTTTTCTTACCTGTTAAATAATCTGCTGTTAATGAATTGCTTTGTAAAATTTGTAATGGTGTGCCATGGGCTACAACCTCTCCACCGTGCCGTCCTGCATGAGGCCCCATGTCCACTACATAATCGGCGGCCATCATCATGTCATGGTCGTGCTCAACAACCAATACACTGTTCCCTGTATCACGTAATTGACAAAGCGAGTCGATAAGGCGATGGTTGTCCCGTTGGTGCAAGCCAATACTTGGCTCATCCAGAATGTACAAGACATTAACCAATTGAGAGCCAATTTGTGTGGCTAGTCTTATTCGCTGGCTTTCTCCTCCGGAAAGCGTCATTGCACTTCTGTTAAGAGACAGGTACTCCAATCCAACATTAATCAGAAAGCCCAGACGGTTGCGTATCTCTTTAAGAACTTCGTAACCAATGGTCTTTTGTTTGTCTGTTATACGATCTTCCAGCCCCTGAAACCATTCGTGCAGCAGACCCAGATCCATATCAGCCAGTTCGGCTATGTTTTTATTATCAATCTTAAAATGAAGAGCTTCCTTGTTGAGTCGCTGACCGTTACATTCGGTACATGTATTGTTTTTAATAAACTGATTGGCCCACTTGCGGGCTTTCATAGAAGTATCGTTATCCTGCTGTTCGAGTATATACTTAATAACACCTTCAAAACTCAGGTAATAATTGGAAGATGAGCCAAGGGGTGTGTTTTTCAGGGTTAACGGTTCGCTTGACCCATGTAAGATAGTATCCATCGCCTCTTCAGGAATATTCTTTATGGCAGTATTTAAAGTAAAGCCATACTTTTCGCCAATGGCTTCAATTTGCCAGAATATCAGGTTGTTCTTGTATTTACCAAGCGGCGCAATACCACCTTTTTTGATGGTTGAATTCGCATCTGGTACAATTTTATCGAAATCCACCTCGTCAACAGTTCCAAGACCTTTACATTTTGGGCATGCACCTTGTGGCGAGTTAAATGAGAAGGAGTGAGGTGCAGGTTCGTTGTATGAGATACCTGATGTAGGACACATTAACTGACGACTGTAAAAACGTTGTTCATTCGTATCCTTGTCAATCAGCATCATAATGCCCTTACCATGTTGCATGGCTAGTTTGATGCTTTCTTTTAGGCGTTTGGTGTCTTTATCAGAAACTGCAAAGCGATCAACCACCATTTCGATGAAATGTGTTTTATAGCGATCCACTTTCATGCCGTGAACTACTTCCTGAATTTCACCATCTATCCTTACATGGATGAAGCCTTTTTTTCTTATTTGTTCAAATAGTTCTTTGTAATGACCTTTACGTCCTTTAACAAGCGGAGCTGCAATATATACTTTACGACCTTTGAATTGCTCAAGAATTAAATCCTGGATCTGTTCATCGGTGTATTTCACCATCTTTTCCCCCGTATTGAATGAGAAGGCTTCACCTGCCCGAGCATAAAATAAACGTAGGAAATCATATATTTCAGTGATGGTGCCAACTGTTGAACGTGGATTTTTACCAGTCGTTTTTTGCTCAATGGAAATAACAGGGCTCAAACCGGTAATTTTATCTACATCAGGACGTTCCATGTTGCCCAAAAATTGTCGGGCATAAGCTGAGAAAGTTTCAATATAGCGACGCTGACCTTCTGCGTAAATGGTATCAAATGCCAGGGAGGATTTGCCACTTCCGCTTAAACCTGTTACAACAACAAGTTTATTACGAGGAATACTAACATCTATATTCTGTAGGTTATGAACGCGAGCCCCAAATACATCAATTTGCTCGGTTTCATCTATTTGCTCAACGGTCTTTTTGCTTGTTTCTTTCACTTTCATCAACTTAAGAACACGCAAAGATAGTCATAAGTTCGAATGCAAGAAGCCGAATTTGATCACATAGGAGAGCTCTTAATTAAAAGCCTTATTACTTAACAGCAGAAGTATCTTTAACTGCTTCTTTCGGCTTGTTAATTAAGCTTTCTGAACCCTGTGGTAGCTTTATAGTATAGCTTTTTTTACCAGAGTTGGTAAGGTAAGCCTCACGCAACCATGGATTTAAGTTTTTAAACTCTTTGTAGGTTGTACCGTATTTAATGGCAAAGTCGGCAAAGTTTTTAACGCCCGTTTTCACCTCAATTTCAGTTGTTTTGATTGTAGGGTATAAATCGTCGCTTTTTACATGGAAACCATATAGTTCGGTATTATTCAATATTTCCTTAATGGCTAAAATGCGATAAACATAGCGCCCGGTTTCTTCACCCAAAAGTAAGTCATAATAGCTTTTAGTTTTCTGACGATCTAATTGGCGATTAATACCTGAACGACCTGCGTTATAGGCTGCAGCAGCCAATGTCCAGCTTCCATAATGGTCATGCATCTTTTTCAGATACTTACAGGCGGCTTTAGTTGATTTCTCAATATGATAGCGCTCATCTACTTCTTTATTGACTTCCAGGCCATATTCACGTGCTGTGGCACGCATAAATTGCCAAAGACCAACAGCGCCTGCAGGTGATTTGGCACGGGGCATAAAACTACTTTCGATTAAAGAGAGGTACTTAAAGTCATCAGGGATACCCTGTTCTTTAAGAATAGGCTCAATAATTGGAAAATAACGGTTAGCCCTTTTTATAAAAAGTATAGTTTGAGATTGCCAGTATGTATTGACGAGTAGCTCACGATCGAAGCTTTCTTTAACATCGTAGCGTTCAACAGGCACTTCTTCACCTGCAAAGTTAACAGAGGCAGGAATATCAAGCGAAGAAATGGCATAGTTAATATCCTTTGTTTTGTTTTCTGTCCTGACTGTCGGTTCCGACGAGTGGATAAATAATTGTGAAACTAAAACAATTGCTATAACTGCAGCTGATACAGATAATAATTTTGTGAAAAAATTCGCTTTCATAACTTCTCTATCTCTCAAAATTTTAAAAAAAAAAAAAAAATAATTTTTCGGTTAAACAAACCAAAAAGCGTGCCGCATTAGTTATTAACACTCTGAATTTTTCTTAATGTGTGGTAGGTATAAAGTAGTACGCCGGCAAGTGAAAAATGTTTGCAGATTGAGCAAAAAAAAGAGAGTCATATTGACTCTCTTTGTTATTATTTTTTAATTACTGATTCAGGATCAATGAATTGACCGTCTTTTTTTATTTCCAGATGGAGGTGAGGGCCGGTTGACATGCCACTACTACCTAAAAGACCAATAACGTCACCAGCCTTGACCTTTTGACCTTCCTTCACTTTATATTCATTCAATTGTGAATACAATGACGAGTAACCATTTTTATGATCGATGATAATGAATCTTCCATAGCCTTTCCCTTTGGTAAAGTTATTATTTACCTTTCTGACAATTCCGTCACTAATGGCCAGAATTTCTGTGTTTAAAGGGGCTACGTAATCAATTCCATTGTGTTTTTTAACTTCTTTGGTTATTGGATGTTTGCGCATACCATAGCCTGATGATATTTTAGTCAGATCTTCAGGTCTGATTGGTGAGTTAAATGGTTTTGTTTTATCATTATTTGAATGGATGTAATGTTCAACATTTTTTGAATTTAATATAGATATTCGATGTGGGTATAATTGTTTAATTGCATGTAATTCCTCTTTAGAGCAAGCGTCAAGAGATTTATGGAAGTATTTGTTGGCCGCTTCGTTTCTTATTTCATAATAAGCATCAAATACAGATTCCAATAGTTCATCTGCAGCATCGTCAGGAGTGTTTATGTCTTTTTGCAAACTTACTTCTCCACGAGTGACATCAACTTCACCTAGTAATGAAATATCTTTCCTTACGGTCTCAGGATACTTACCCGAGCTTTTGAGGAATGATTTTAAGGTTGGTTTTACTTCATTCATAGCAGCAACTTCGGCTTCCATTAATAATGTACCTTTTCTGTTTATAAGAACGGTGAAGACATTGCCAGCCTTAATTAAGCGTTCGTCTGAAGCTTCACTGTCAATGTCAAAAATGCTATAGTTTATATCGTCTAAACTTGACCATCTGATTCTTTCCTCTTGGACAGTGTTGCTTATTTCCTTAGTTGCTGATATTGACAAAACAAAGAGCGATACAAGAATAGGAATCAGGAGTAATAGACGTTTAACCGGTTTTGATTTATAATTTGCCATTTTTATTCGTTTTTTGATGAGTTTGTAACTAAAAGGGCTCATCAGAGGCGAATAATTGTTGGCAGATGATTGCTGTAATACAATATTAAAGTACTCTTTAACAGAGGTTTTTTCTGTAGCATCGGCATCTGCCTGAAATTCATGGACCTCTTCTAAAGCCTTTCGGTATAAATAAATAAACGGATTCATCCAGAAGATGATGAGCAGTATTTCAATAAATAGCCGGTCGAGTGAATGCTTGTGTTTTGTGTGACTCAGCTCATGGGCAACAATGCTCTTTCCTTTTGGAGAATTCCATACAAAAGGGGAAATGAAGATATAACGAAAGAAAGAAAAGGTTTGAGACTGGTTAAAAAGAACCAGTGTAAATTTAGCTTGGGTTATTTTCTCATTGGCACGAATTGTTTTATAAACGTCGAATAGATTCTTTAAAAATCTGAACAGGAACGCCACCGATACAGTGGCGACAGGTAATATCCACCATTGCTGATGATTAGCTGTTGATCTGTATGTTTCCTCCTCGATTATAGCTACTTCCTCAACAAAATTAAACTGGTTAACAACTGTATTGATGGTGTTTAAAACCGCAGGTTCGACAGTGTTTGTGTTGAGATTAATCTTTATAAACGGGAATAGATAGGCAAATAAAATGCTGATTAACAGATAAAACCGATTTATTGCGAAGAATGACTCTTTACGTAGTAAATACCTGTAAAGCAAATAGAATACACCTGAAACAATGGTGCTTTTAATTAAATATATAGTTAATTCTTCCATTATTTTTGCTTTTGAGAAATCTGCTGATCAATCAATTCTTTTAGCTCTTCCAGTTCAGAAACAGTGAGCTCGCTTTCTTTAGTAAAGAAAGAGGCAAATTGCTGCTGTGAGTTATTGAAAAAGTTTTTCACAAGGTTTTTCATGTACTTTTTTGAGTAATCCGTCTTTTTAATGAGCGGATAATATTCATTGACTTTACCATATGTGTTAAAACCAATCGCTTTTTTCTTGACTAAAACGCGTACTACGGTTGAAACAGTTGTATAGGCTGGTCGAGGCTCAGGATATTGTTCAACAATATCCTTCAAAAACCCTTTTTCAATTGTCCACAGGTATTGCATCACCTGTTCTTCTGCTTTCGTTAATTCTATCATTTTCCCAAATGTTTGATACAAATATATAACTATAAAAATAGTCAGCAAATTATTTTAGTAGTTTTATGACTATATAAATAGTAATAGAAGGTAATTGTCAGATATTCAGGTTTAAATGGTGAATATGAGCGCCTTGTTCTTACATGGTTTGTTAATGGTCAATATATTTAATACTTTAAAGGCTACTTTTGAAAACGAATATGACCAGTCATACGCACGATATAGAATTAATTGTAAATGCATCAATAGAACCGACGGTGGTTTTTGATAAATCAGTGTATGAAACTACATTGATGAATAAAAAGGCCAGTGAGTTTTTTAATCTGGATAAAGATAAACTCTATTCGCTGCGTCATTTTTGCAGTAGGGCCGATTTATTTAATCAAAGCGCAGCCATTGAAATCTTTGAGTCATTGCAATTGGAAGAGCCAAAAATGGTTGATTGGCCCGTTCGCTTAGGTAAAATCCGATGGTTATCTGCCTATGTACAGTTGATGTCGAGTGATACAACTGAATATGTAATTGTCATCTTTCGCGATAATACACGTCCTAAAGAGAGTCTGCTGAAACTCGATAATATGATCGCTTATCGGGAAATGCTCGATCAGTTGCTGGCTTATAATACTAATGTCAATGTTGAAGAGATTCCATTGATTATTGACCAGTCATTAAATATGGTTGGTAATTATTTTTTGTGCGACAGAAGCTATGTTTTCGAGTATAGCGAGGATCTGAAGTTTAAGAGTAATATCAATGAGTGGTGTGCTTCGGGTATTGAACCTTACATTGACGAATTGCAGAATATCCCTATCAATTCCTTTCCATATTTGAAGAAAAAGCTTCTCAAAATGGAATTGGTTTGTGTTGATGATATCAATGATTTGCCAGATGAAGCAATCGAAGAACGTGAAGAATTTGCTAAAGAAGGAATTCAATCCATTTTACTAATACCGTTTGCTGAAGGGGAAAAACCAATAGGCTTTGTTGGTCTGGATCATGTGCATATGCAAAAGCAATGGTCAAAAAATGAAGTGTCCAACCTGAAGTTATTGGCGCGTACATTTGCTAATTTGTTAGTTCGGGTTCGAAACGAACGACAAATTGTGGATAATAAAAATATGTATCAAACGCTCTTTGAGTCGGTAAATGAGGGTATTCTGGTCTTTAAGAATGGTATTTGTATAGATGCGAATGCCAAGGCGATTGATGAATTACGTGGTTCCTTAAAACAAATTGCAGGTAAGAGTTTAGTTGAATTATCAGCCACTCACCAACCTGATGAAAAGTCGCCGGCATATGCCAATGTCTACCTGACAGAAGCTGAGAAAGATAATCCACAAAATGTAGAATGGCGATTGCGCCGTATTGACGGGGTGGAATTTGATGCAGAACTGGGAATAAATAGTTTTCAGCAGGTAGAGTTTAATAAACTGGTAATTATAATATTCAGAGATGTAAGTGAGCATAAACGGAAGGTTAGTAATTTAATTGATAATCAACGTTTATTGCGAAAGGAGATTGATAATATTGTTCATCCGCTTGTTGATGCCAATCAAATTACACTTCTTGATGTATTTGAGCTTGAGCAACTTCAGAAAATGCAAGATGCTTTTTCTTTTGCAACAGGTATTTCTTCACTCATTACAGATGTCAATGGAGGGCCTATCACGAAGATGTCTTTCTCTAACAGGATTTGCGAAAAAGTACGCTCTACGGAGAAAGGGCAGAAAATGTGCATTAAAAGCGCACGTGAGCTTGGAGAACGGGCTAAAAAAGTCTTGAGACCGGTTTCAAGTCCATGTCAGTCTTGTGGTTTTATTGATGCTGCATCGCCTATTATTGTAGATGGTAAACATATAGGTAACTGGTTAATTGGTCAGGTAAGACCCAATGATTTGGATGTGAAGCATCTGCTGGAATATACCCGGAGTCTGAACTTAGATGATAGTAGTATCATCAACGACTTTGAGAAGATGGTAAAGGTTGCACCCAGCAATTTTGAGAAGATATTAAACTTGCTGAATGTTCTGACGATTGAACTGTCAGCTATGGGATATAAAAACCTCAAATTAGCTAAGGCTGTAAGTGAACACCTGCATCTGGAGAAGGAGTTACGACAGTCGAAGCAGGAAGCGGAAGAAAGTGACCGACTGAAGTCTGCCTTTCTTGCTAATTTATCTCACGAGATACGTACACCGATGAATGGCATTGTTGGTTTCTCTGAACTATTGCAGTTTGATGGTTTAACACCTGATGACAGAAGGGAATATGTTCGTTTGATTCATCAAAGCTCCAGTCAGTTACTTAATATTATTAATGATATTATTGATATCTCGAAGATAGAATCGGGTCAGATAGATGTGCATGCGGGTTATTTTGATATGGTGCGTTTGGGAATGGATCTGCAGGCATTTTTCTACGATCTGGCACTTGATAAAGGCATTGAATTAGTATTTGAACAAGGCGACCATAGTGAGCTTGAGATATACTCTGATGAGGTTAAACTGCGTCAGGTAATGACAAACCTGATTTCAAATGCCATTAAGTTTACTTCAGAAGGACAAGTGATTTTTGGATATGAGATACTCAAAACTTCAGAGATAGAACTATTCGTTCAGGATTCAGGTATTGGCATTGATACGAATGATGTAGATTTCATATTCGATCGATTCTGGCAGGCTAAAGATACAGATGTTAAAAAGGGAGGAACAGGATTAGGACTGGCAATTACCAGAGCCTACGTAGAGTTACTTGGCGGACATATAAATGTTGAGTCGCAGCGTGATGTTGGTACCCGATTCAGTTTTGTGATACCCAAAGAGTTAAAATAAAAAAGAGAAGTTCGTCTTGAACTTCTCTTTTGTATATTGTAGGTAAACCTATAGTTACACAATACCAGCAAATCCCATAAAAGCTAAAGCTAAAAGACCTGCAACAACTAAGGCAATTGGAGTACCTTTCATTCCTTTCGGAATATCCATTAAGTCAAGCTGCTCGCGAATTCCGGCGAAAGTGATTAAGGCTAATCCAAAACCAATTGCATGAGAAATAGCAAATACAACTGACTTAACAATATTTGTATCTTCAAGACCAAGAGCGAGAATTGCCACACCTAGAATTGCACAGTTGGTGGTTATCAAAGGCAAAAATACGCCCAGAGCCTGGTATAATGGAGGACTCACTTTTTTAAGGATAATCTCTACCAATTGTACTAATGAAGCAATAACAAGGATAAAGGTTATTGTTTGCAGGTATTCAACACCAAAGGGTTCTAATACAGCTTTTTGGATGAAGAATGTTACAATAGTTGCAATTACCATTACAAAGGTAACAGCACCTGTCATACCAATACCAGTAGATATCTTTTTTGATACACCTAAGAAGGGACAAATTCCTAAAAACTGGCTTAATACAATGTTGTTAACAAAGATGGCCGATATTACAATTAATACATATTCCATAGTTTAAGCCTCCTTTTTAACGTGGTTAATAAAAGCGATCAGGTATCCTAGTGCAATAAAAGCACCAGGTGCTAATACAAATACCAACATACCATAATGTTCAGGGAAAATGGTTGCTCCAAACATTTTACCACTACCCAATATCTCACGGATTGCACCTAGAATAGTAAGAGCCATTGCAAAACCAAGTCCCATTCCTGATCCATCGATAATTGAAGAGATAAGATTATTTTTTGAAGCAAAAGCTTCGGCACGTCCCAGTACTAGACAGTTTACAACAATCAGAGGAATGAATAAACCTAAGGACTCAAACAATGCAGGAACATAGGCTTGCATAGTCATCTCAACAATTGTTACGAATGTTGCAATTACCACAATAAATGAAGGGATACGCACCTTGTCAGGAATAAAGTCTTTGATAAGGGCTACAACAAGATTTGACATTACTAATACAAATGTTGTTGCCAATCCCATACCCAAGCCATTAAAGGCTGAAGATGTTACTCCAAGGGTAGGACACATACCCAGAAGAAGTGTAAATACAGCATTCTCCTTAAAAAATCCTTTAGTAAAATTATTTAACTGATTCATTCTGCACCTCCTTCCTCAGACGAGGTATTTACAGCAACCGGCTGGCTGCTTTGGTTTTCAGTATATGTTTCGAAAGCAATGCGGATGGCATCTAAAAATGCACGTGAACTGATTGTAGCAGCTGTGATGGCATCAACCTCACCACCGTCTTTACTAACAGTCAGGTTATTGTTTTTGGGATGTTTACCCAAAATACTCTGCTTGCCTTTGTCTGTTTTAAACCAGTCGGCCATTTTTGTACCCAAACCTGGTGTTTCTTTATGTTCCAGCACCTGGTAGTTAATGATACTACCATCAGGCTTAAGACCAACCATGATTTTAATATTGCCACTAAATCCTTTATTCGTTTGTGATTCGATAGCAACACCAATTAACTCTCCACCTTTTTTAGCCGGGAATAGTTTTAGAACAAAGCCCTCTTTAGATGTTAGTTCATACATTTCTTCAGCCGGATCGTTATCAAATCCAGGTACTACTTCTTTAATTGCTGCTTGTTGCTTGGCAGCTTTTGCAGCTGCGATAGGTCCTTTCGTGAGCTCATACATACCGCCCAGCGAAGCCCCTGCTATACATGTGATTACCAGCAGGGTTAAAACCATATTTTTAAGCGTCGATTCTGTTTTTGCCATGATTTTTAATTTTCCTGCATTAGGCCTTAGCTGGTTTAACAACTTCGCCAAAGCGTTTAGGTTTCACATATTTGTCAATAAGAGGAACAAACCCGTTCATGATTAAGATAGCGAATGATACGCCTTCCGGATAGGCACCAAATACGCGAATCACAACTGTTATTACACCAATTCCAACACCGTAAATGATCATTCCTTTATTAGCCATAGGAGAACTAACATAGTCAGTGGCCATAAAAATAGCTCCCAGCATTACACCACCGGTTAACAAGTGGAACAGAGGACCTGCATAGGCATCAGGATTCACTAGGTGTAAAACTCCGGTAAAGACAGCTATTGAACCAATAACTGCAACAGGAATGTGCCAGGTGATAATTTTTCTGATCAGCATAAAAAGCAAACCTACTAATAAGGCTACTGCTGCAACTTCACCTGCTGAACCTCCTGATAAGCCAAAGAACATTTCAGAAATAGAAGGCATATCTGCATGATTCATCAAACTGCTAACACTTTCGCCATTGGCCAATCCTTCTTTCATTATTGAAAGGGGAGTGGCACCTGTTTCTGCATCTAAATAATGCGCTTGTGAAACAACAGGCTTAGGCCATAAAGTCATCTGAACAGGGAATGAGATAAGCAAAAATACACGTCCAACCAGGGCCGGATTAAATGGGTTGTTACCCAATCCGCCAAAGGACATCTTACCTATTCCAATAGCTACCAAACTACCAATAATGATAATCCACACAGGCAGGTTGGTTGGCATGTTAAAAGCTAAAAGTAGTCCCGTCAAAGCTGCAGAACCATCCATAATGGTTGATTCGCTTTTTAACAGGAACTTTTGAATGGCCCACTCAAAAAATACGCACGACACAACGGCTGTAAGAGTAACTATTACTGCTCCCAGGCCGAAATAGTACAGAGAGGCTGCCAGTGCCGGAAGAAGGGCTATAATCACCCCATACATGTTCTTTTTCACAGAGTCGCCACTGTGCACATGCGGGGATGGTGATACGGTTAACCTATTCATTTTATATCGTATTATTATATTCTTATTTATTTAGTTCTGCTTCGCATGATTTGTCCTACCTTACCTTTGCCTAAGCGGATGTAGTCCAGTAAAGGACGTCCGGCAGGACAGGTGTAGCTACATGAGCCACATTCGATGCAGTCCATGATTTTTTCCTCTTCTGCTCTGTCCCAGATGGCTTTGTCAGACACAGTGCTTAGTAAATAAGGAGATAATCCCATTGGACAAACAGACACACATTTAGAACAGCGGATACATGCTTCCAATTTAGGACGTTTAGCAATTGTCTGAGGCATGATCAGAACACCGGAACTCCCTTTGGTGATTGGAACCTCAATTGAAGAAAGAGCTTTACCCATCATCGGACCACCGCCTATAACCTTACCTGTGTCTTCAGGTAAACCGCCAGCTGCATCAATTAGCTGGTTAAGAGGCGTACCAATACGGGTGAGGAAGTTGGATGGATTAGTCACAGATTTACCTGTTACTGTTACCACGCGCTCAAATAAAGGCTTGTTCTTTTGAACAGCTTCATAAACAGCCAATGTAGTACCAACATTTTGAACAACAGCACCTACCTCAATCGGTAATTTACCCGATGGAATCTGACGGCCAATACATGCGTCGATAAGCTGTTTTTCACCTCCTTGCGGATATTGTACTTTTAATGACTCAATGGTAATGCCAGGATAATTGTTAGCCAATGCACTCATGTGCTGAATGGCATCAGGCTTGTTGTTTTCAATACCAATGATGGCCTTATCAACTTTAAGGGCTTTCATTAATATTTGTGTTCCAACCATTATTTCATCACCTTTTTCCATCATTAACTGATGGTCGGCTGTCAAATAAGGCTCACACTCAACACCATTTAATATTAATACTTCACAGGTCTTGCCCGGAGGAACAGAAAGCTTAACATGGGCAGGGAATGTAGCACCACCAAGTCCTACAATACCGGCTTCGCCTACCTTCTTAATAATATCCTCGGCAGAGGCTGTTATGTCTTTAACTAATTCTTCTGAGCGGTCAATGCTTTCATCCCATTCGTCGCCTTCAACTTTAATAATGATGGCTTTACGTTTGTAACCACTGGCATCTAAAACTTCGTCAATCTTAAATACTTTACCTGAAACAGGTGAATGGATATTAGCCGATACAAAACCGGTTGATTTAGCAATTAACTGACCCACTTTTACTTCATCACCCTTTTTAACAACAGGCTCTGAAGGTGCTCCAATATGTTGGGCAATAGGAACCGAAACTTGCTCGGGAACGGGCAAGACCTCAATCTTTTGACCGGCTGAGAATTTGTTTTCTGCCGGGTGAACCCCTCCTAATGAGAATGTTTTTAACACGATTGGTCCTCCTATTTTAGAATGTTTTTACTTATTTATTTTTAAAACTATTAGCTTTTGGCTAATAGCCGCTTGCTATTTATTGGCTTCGGACTCCGGTGTTCGAACTCCGGTCGTTGATTTTTACTCCACTTTCTCTTCCACTGGTTTTTCCACCTTAGGTTTTGGAGGCGGGAAATTAACCATATGGATAGCATTGGTAGGACATTCTGCTACACACTTACGACACAATTTACATTTGTCGTAGTCGATGTAGGCCAGGTTGTTTTCAACAGTAATGGCATCGAATGGACAGATCTTCTGACATTTTTTGCAACCAATACATGCTGCCGAACAAGCTTTTTTAGCAGCTGCACCTTTATCGGTATTAATACACGATACAAAAATGCGGCGGTTCTTAGGTCCTTTTTTGCGAAGCTCAATAATGTTCTTAGGACAAGCATCCACACATGCACCACACGACACACAGTTGTCTTCAATGATGACCGGAAGTCCTGTTTCTTCATCCATGTACATGGCATTGAATGCACAGGCATCAACACATTCGCCTAAGCCTAAACAGCCATTTGAACAGCCTGTGTCGCCACCATATAAAGATGATGCAATTGAACAAGAAGTAGCTCCGTCGTACTCAGTGATACGAGGACGGTTTTCACAAGTTCCGTTACAACGAACCACGGCTACCATTGGAGCTGCTGCTGCAACTTCTTTACCCAAAATAGCAGCTGCTGCACTCATGGTATCAGCACCACCTACCGGACAGTTTAAATCTGAAATATCATCAGATTTAACCATGGCCTCAGCAAAAGCCCTACATCCGGGAAAACCACATCCACCACAATTGGCAGCTGGTAATGCTTCTTCAACCTGATCAATTCGCGGATCTTCAAAAACTTTGAATTTCTGTGCTACAAAATAAAGTATGATAGCAGCTAAAGCCCCTAACACACCTAACGAAATTATAGTTATCAGAACAACATTCATATTTAGTTGATTTGATGTTTTATAGTAAATGAAAAAGTTCTTTTAAGCTTGTTTTTGTTTGCGTATATGATGGCATAGTATGGAACAAGGATGCCCAATGCTAATCCTGCCGCTAATAATTCATTATTAGTAAGGTAGAATGTCGATATCAGAGCGGCTAAAATGAGAATAATCGGATAGATGTAAGCTAATAATACTGCCTTGGGAGCCAATGATTTCTTTCCCAATAACATAACTTTTTGTCCAACATGAAGATCACTTTCAAATTGATAGACGTCAATTAGTTTATCCTGTAAATCAGCCGCTGTACATGAACCTTTTGCATGGCAAGAAGCACATGCCGATTCGTTAACAATTCTCACTTTTACATGCTGTGGATTAACTTCTTCCACAAAGCCTTCGTGTTCTATGTAATCTATGTCTGCCATATACGTAGGGTCACAAATGTAACGAAGTAATGGAATTGTTGTAACTAACGCCGGATATTCGTATTTAGAATAAATAAAAATAAGACACTTCTCTTACAGTTAATTAGCTATAATTAAGCAGTATTGCTGTTAGTGTGCTGTAAATTATTGGGAGTAAAACATTTATAAAGAAAAAAATCTGCAATTGATTAAAGAAATATATCGCGATTTTAATCAATTAGCTAAGCCGACTATAATTTGAAGGTAATACCGGCATACCAGTTTCTTGGTAGTGCCGGGTAATAATACCTTGGCGACTTATTGCCAAACGAAGGGGCATTAATGAGCAGCATTGAAGCATAATGAGTATCACTTATGTTATTAACTCCAAGATACGCGCTGCCTGAAATGCCAGCTAGTTTAAAACGATGACTTACTTTACCGTTCAGTACGCTGAAGTCAGTATATGTTTTACTATTGCTGTCGTTAAGGTATTGCTGTCCAAATAACTGATAGTTTATGTGGAAGTGAGTGTTTCCAAGAGTATAATCGGCTGCCAGGTGAGCAGTGTACTCCGGAATTCCCGGAAGGTGGTTTTGATCGTAGTTAACGCCGTTATCTGTGAAATCTTCGAACTTATTAATGGAACCGGAGAAGGTACCTGTGAAAGCAATGGTGTTGTTGGTATTGGTTAGAACCTGGTGATGGGCTGACAATTCCACACCTTTATGACTTGTGGCTCCGGCATTGATGCCGTAGAAAATCTCTTCGCTTTCACGCTTGGTTACTAAAAGATTATTTAGCTTCATCCAGTAAATTGTAATGTCACCTTTAGTCTTTTTAGATGTTGATTGATAACGGTAACCTATATCTAAATGATAGCCCTCTTCTGGTTTTATCCTTGCGTTAAAACTGCCGTCAGGCATTTGCGCTTCTTCAACAGATGGCGTTGAAAAACCATGACCGGCCGCTGCAAAAAGGTTGGTGGTCCTGGTGAGTTGATAATTTATACCCAATCGGGGAGATAGCATTGCCGGATATGAATGATCTGACTTTTGGCCACTTTCTTTATCCCCGTTCGAATAAGCGGTAACGTTTAAGTTTAAGCCTGTTTGAATAATTATTTTATCAGATAGCTCAATATCAAGCAAACCAAAAATATTAATGTAGCGTCGTTCTATATCGTTCGTACTCAGTAGCTGATCTCTGTTATTTGTTTTTACGCCATATAGCTTAATTGTATTTATTTCGTTCATGGCTTCCAGCCCTGCACTTAGTCGAAAGATCGCTGCATTATAATTCAGCTTGTTGCGGACCCCAATGGCTGTTTTTGATTCATCTAAACGGTTAAAGGGCCTGAGTTCATCTAAAGTTGTGGTGATGCCAAACAGGTTAAGTGTGTTGGACAGGCGATTACCAAGGCCTGAGCTTAGGCCAATATTTATAATATGTCGATTGGATTTCTCGTAACCTTTGATAGCGGCCCAGGAATCTGCAGCTTTTTCAGGTTGATTATTAAAATCTATACTATCAAGTGAGCTGGGTATCTGCGCATCCAAATGGCGGTAGTTATATAAGTAATGAAGAATGTGGGTACCTAGTTTGTATTTACCTTTCAGGGTGATATTAAATCGTTGGTATTCGTTGTTGTCCCTGTAGCCATCTGAGGTGAGATGATTGATCGTTATCCAGGTAGTTCCCCGTCTTTGTTTTATTGCCGTTGATAACTGACTGGAGAAGGTTCCATAGCTGCCGGCTTCACTGCCTGCATTTACACTTGTTTTGGTAGCGCTATGCCATGGGCTAATCAGAATAACGCCACCAAGTCCGGATCCGTAAAGGGCTGAAGAAGGACCTTTTAATATCCTGATGCGGTTAATGTCATTGAAGCCTATGTCTTCTATTGATGTTACACCATCTCCGTCTGTAATCGGAATGTCACCCCAATAGGCCTTTATGCGATTGCTATTGTATGGTGTTCGAGAGCCAATACCTCTAATTGTTATCCTGCTGGTGTTAAGGGTTCCCTGCTGCATTAATACACCCGGCATACTATTAAGCTGCTGCGACAACAGGTAGGCGTTACCTGATTGAATGTCCGATGAGTCGATGCTAACCATGCTGCCTGTCCACTGTTTTGCAGATAGTATTGTGACAGGTGCATTTATGGTGATTTCATCAAGTCGATGTTGTTTAATATTTGTTGTATCTGCACGTTTGGGAGTGGTTTGAGAACTTCCTTTTAATACTGTAAACAGACAGATCAATAATGTTAAAATCCGCACTATACAGCAGTTGTATTTCAAAAAAGTCTTATCCAACATTTAATGGTCAATTGGTATAAGTCTCAAAATTTTCCCGGGTTTTTCAATCGCAACATAGATATAGCCATCAGGACTCATTTCTACATTTCTGACCCTGCCAATTCCTTCCAGTAGTTTTTCTTCATGGATAATGTTTTCACCATCGATCACCACTCTATGAAGATACTCAAACCTAAGTGAGCCTGTTAGGATATTATTTTTCCAATTAGGATAGCGATCGCCTTTAACGAAGGTCATTCCGCAAGGGGCGATGCTTGGTACCCAGTAATGCAGCGGCTGCTCCATACCCGATTTGGCCGTGTCGTTTGTAAAAGTTGTTCCGTTGTAATTAATGCCGAATGAGATTACCGGCCATCCGTAATTCTTGCCGGCTTCAATAATATTGATTTCATCACCACCTTTGGGGCCGTGTTCATCGGTCCAGATTCGTCCAGTCTCAGGATGCATGCACACGCCTTGCGGATTTCGGTGTCCGTATGAATAGATGCTGGGTCGTGCATCTTTTTCATCGACAAAAGGATTGTCTTCAGGGATGCGTCCATCGTCATAAATTCGATGAATCTTACCACAATCATTATCCAATGCCTGGGGGTTGCGGTCGCGGTTTCCCCTGTCACCTACTGAGAAGAAAAGATAACCATCTTTATCAAATTCCAGTTTACAGCCAAAATGATGACGTTTATTTGTAGATGGTGATGCTTTGAATATTAACTCCTTGTCAGTAAGTTGAGAGCCTTGTAAACGGGCTCTTATAATCGCTGTATTGGCAATTGTGCTGTTGTCTTCATCCGGTGATGAGTAAGCTATATATATCCATCCGTTTTCTTCATATTGCGGATGTAGTTCCAGATCAAGTAGTCCACCCTGTCCTTTTGCAAATACTTGAGGAGAATTGTTGATGGTTATAAGTTGTCCATCAGTTGTGAAAAGTAAAAGGGCACCGCTTCGTTCTGAGATAAGCAGCTGGTCATTTGGTAAAAACTCTAAGCCCCAGGGAACATCCAGACCACTTACTACTGTGTCAACCCTGAAGGATTGAACTTCACTTTTGTGTATTTCGGCAGATGCTGAAGGTTCAGTTGTTTCTTTTGTTTCAGACTCAGAAAGAGTTAGAATGTAATCGGCCAGTTGTTCGATTTCCTTATCTGTCAAACCTTTCTCAAATGCAGGCATACCATAGGAAATACGTCCCAGTTTGATGCTGTTAATAATTTCATCTTTGCTATTACCAAACAGCCATTGACGATTGACGAAGGGAGATTTGTTATCGTTGTGACAACCAATGCAGTAATCGTTATATAATCGTTCTGCATTACTGGGGGTTTTGTTGGTATTCTTTGAGTTACAGCCACTTGTTAGCAGCAAGCTGGCGCTTAAGATCAAAAGCGATAATAACCTTTTCATAATAACGATATTGGGTGAGTCGGTATTATAACAAAAAGTATCAACTTTTGTTTTTGGAAATTAGCAGCTTATGAGTTCACAGGTGTGTTTTTATTTGATTCGTGCCAATCATTCAATAGCTTCTTAAGCTATGGGTAAGGTAAAGTGTTATTATTCAGGTTTGTTGAAGTATAATAACCTTGTTAGTGATTTCGTTACTATTGCTGGGTGGCAGGTCTTAAAATTGTGATGCCTATAAAATCAAGGAATATTTCTATTCCAGGAAAGATGTGATCAAAACTTCTTGCTTTGGGGATGGAAAAGGGGCTGAATTATAGTCTTGTATTTATCAAAATAGTTGAATTGGGCTCAGTAGACAGGGCTGCTTTACGAATGTACCTGCTGGTAGACTGTAAGGTACCCGCTTCGGGTCTGCTTCGGATCAACCTCGCTGTCAGCGAGGTTGATCCGAAGCAGACCCGAAGCAGACCCGAAGGAGGGTAGAAGGATTACCGAAGCCTTGCAAGTCGATTACCGAAGCCACTTTAAGAGAAAAGGTTGTTCATATTCTTGTCATGTTTACTCATGTGGGTGTATTATTGTATAATACAATTATGAATTATTGACTTTAATGTCCTTAGTTGGTTTACTGTTCTTATGGATTTTCATATCCAGGGTTTGGAGTACAAATTCTTCTAACTTGAGCTGCATGGATAGTATTGATCGGATAATTGAATTTATATTTGTCATGGAATTAAGTATGACCATATACTTGTTAATATGTTTTTTTGCATAGGCAGGTTATTGGGATTTTAGTATAAAAAAGCAAAGACATGAAACGAGCATGTAAAATTTAATTATCCAATTTCACACACTGTGGGATGAATAAATTTTCTTGGGAGTTCCATATGGCCAATGAAAAAAATATAATCATGAAAATAGCAGTAATCGGTACAGGGGGAGTAGGTGGATATTTTGGGGCAAAGCTGGCACAAGCTGGTAATGATGTTACATTTATTGCCCGCGGAGAGCATCTGAATGCCATCAGATCAAATGGTTTGCTGGTTAAAAGTATAAATGGAGATATACACATCCCAAATGCTCAGGCTACAGATAGAATCAGTGATGTTAGGAATGCTGATTTGGTATTAACAGCTGTAAAGGCCTGGCAAATAAAAGATATTAGAATTGAAATTAAACAGATTCTTCATGAAACAAGTATTGTATTACCCCTGCAAAATGGAGTACTCGCTGCCGATGAATTGGCAGAGGTCATACCAGAGAAACACATTATGGGTGGTTTGTGCAGAATATTTAGTTTAATTGAGGCTCCCGGAATTGTGAACCATGTGGGTTTTAAGCCTGAAATTGTTTTTGGAGAGAGAGAGGGAGGTCATAGCACAAGAATGGATGAACTAAACCAACTCTTTGAAGATGCAGGTATACTCTGCAAAGCATCGCGTAATATTGAAGCCGATGTATGGAAGAAGTTTATTTTTATTTGTACCAGTGCATTATTGGCTGTTACAAAAACAACATACGGCGAATTACGCGATTTAAAAGAAACACGTCAGATGATGATCGCTTTATTGAATGAAATATACGCTGTTTCGCAGAAAAAAGGTGTAAATATTAAACCTGATTTTATTGATAAAACCATCACTGTTATTGATTCAGTTGCTTATGATTCTACCTCGTCGCTTACGCGAGATGTGTTGGAGGGAAAGCCTTCAGAAATTGATTACCAGAACGGAACCGTTGTGAAGCTGGCCGAAAAGTATGGTGTTGAAGTGCCTGTTAATCGATTTATTTACGATTGTATTTTACCTATGGAACTGAAGGCGAGAGGCGAGTTCAACAAACAGTAATTGATGGATTCTATAAAGGCATCGTGTGTATTAAAAAAAAATGATCCCGATGATTTTCAAAAATAGTCCTGATGATTTTCAAAAATGGTCCCGATGATTTTTAAAAATGGTCCTGATGATTTTTTTATTGAGATGGATATTTTTGTAAGTGTCAGAATAATAGGGGCTAGTGTTCTTTTGTTTTGAGATGTTTTACAGGATTGACAGAAGCTACCCTGCATCTTCTGTCTTCGATCGTCCGTTCTTAGTTGTCTTTTACCTGTTGTATCCAGTCAATACATTTGTTGGCCATTAATTCGCGTTGTGCATCATTGTGCACCTCGTGATACATGCCTTCAAATTCAATGTACCTGATAGTGTCAGGGGTTTTGGTTGCTATTTCCCTGCTGGCCAGGTGAGATGTAATCTGGTCTTTGCTTCCGTGTAATAGAAGTGTTGGTGTCTTCAGCAGGCGGGTATTGTTCATGGCCCATTGGCCTTGCTTAATAATGCTGTTTAATAAACGAAACGATATTCGTCCGTGGTTTAATTCATCAATATTATAAGCGTGCACCTCTTGTTTATTACTGCTGATATGGTTGGTATCCATTCTGCTTTTAGTTGTTACATTGGGAATGATAACGCTAAAAAGGCGGACAAAT
>JAKSBD010000174.1 GCA_022361295.1 Bacteroidales bacterium | reverse complement strand
TGAAGCTTCAATACAGGATCAGATTACAAAGTTTGGTCGGGTAGGAAACGGTTCTCACTTTGTTACAACATACCAATGGTATTCTAAAAAAGTAAACTAAGTAGTTTATTAGACTGATAAAAGGTATCTGTAACCTGGTGTTAAACCTTGTTACAGGTACCTTTTTTGATTTATGATTTACGATTTATGATTTACGATTTACGATTTACGATTAGACCATAAACCATTAAGCAGTTCGACGATTTAACGATTCAACACTTTAACGGTTCGACACTTTAACAATTAATCTCCGTATAGTCCGTTCAATCTGTGCTTTTATCTATTCCGTGTAATCCCTGTAATCAGTGGTTTCATCTATTTCTGTGTCAATCTGTGTAATCTGTGGTTTTAATTATTTCCATGTAATCCGTGCAATCTGTGGTTTAATCTATTTCCGTGCAATCCGTGTAATCTGTGGTTTCATCTATTTCTGTGTCAATCCGTGTCATCTGTGGTTTTATCTATTTCCGTGTAATCCGTGTCATCTGTGGTTTAATCTATTTCCATGTCAATCCCTGTCATCTGTGCTTCTAATATTAGCAACACTACAATCATCTTCCAAACCTAAAAGTAATTTGTAAGCGATGCCTGATGTTGTGCGACATAAAAAGGGTTAAATTCCTTTAAAAGCGCAAAAAACCTCTACTTACAAATCGTAACCAGATGTTCTGATTTGAATCATTGTTCAATAAAAAGTCAATGATTATTCATAGACTTTATCAAAAGAGGGGCATGCGTGCTGATAAACTGAATTCAGCCACGTATAGCCCCTTTTTTTTAGATGACGAATGACATGTTTTTGAATTTTTAAAACATCAACATTTGCATTCACATAACTAAAAATAACGAATTATGGCAACACGTATTGAAAGCGATTTAATAGGAGAATTGCAAGTACCCGTTAATGCTTATTATGGAGTACAAACTCAACGTGCGGTTGAAAATTTTAATATATCTACTGCTCGCTTGAGCCAATATCGTCATTTTATCTGGGCTCTGGGAGTGGTGAAAATGGCTGCTATCAAAGCCAATCACGATATGGGTTTGGTTGATGATAAAGTAAAAAATGCAGTCGTTCAGGCCTGTAAAGAGGTAATGGATGGTAAGTTCGACAAAGAATTCCCCATTGATATGATTCAGGGGGGTGCGGGAACAAGTACCAACATGAATGCCAATGAGGTTATTGCCAATCGGGCACTGGAGTTGATGGGATACGAAAGAGGGCAGTATGAGCATTGCTCACCAAATGATATTGTAAACTTATCGCAATCAACAAATGACGCCTATCCAACAGCAATTAAATTGTCCTTAATAAAGATGAATTACATCTTAATTGAGCACCTTCAGCTGTTGGTTGATGCCTTTAAAAAGAAGGGCAATGAGTTTGCAGACATTATTAAAATGGGGCGCACACAGCTGCAGGATGCTGTGCCGATGACATTAGGTCAGGAGTTTTGTGCCTTTGCCATTACTTTAACAGAGGAAATTGAGAGATTAACACAAAATGCTAACCTGTTTCGCGAAGTAAACATGGGAGCCACTGCCATTGGTACCGGTATTAACTCGGTTGAAGGCTATTCAGAGGCTTGTGTTAAGCACCTGTGTGATATTACCGGTTACCCGATTGTATTAGCCAGCGACCTTGTGGAAGCAACCCCGGATACAGGTTCATATGTTATCTATTCTTCGGCCTTAAAGCGTATGTCTGTTAAAATTTCGAAGATATGTAACGACCTTCGTATCTTATCATCTGGCCCGCGTGCAGGATTTAATGAGATAAATCTTCCTGCTATGCAGCCAGGTTCATCTATTATGCCGGGTAAGGTTAATCCTGTTATCCCGGAGGTAATGAACCAGATTTGCTTCAAGGTAATAGGTAATGATCTGACAGTAACATTTGCTGCTGAAGCAGGACAGTTACAGTTAAATGTGATGGAGCCGGTATTGTGTCACAGTATACTTGAATCAATGCAGTTTTTAATGCGAGGTATGGATACGCTTCGCACCAAGTGTATTGATGGTATTACTGCCAACGAAGATATATGTGAAAATATGGTTTTAAAGAGCATTGGTATTGTCACAGCTCTTAACCCGCATATTGGTTACAAAAACAGCACACGCATTGCCAAAGAAGCCTTAAAAACCGGAAAAGGAGTATATGAAATTGTTTTGGAGGAAGGAATCCTTTCTGAAGAGCAGTTAAAAGAAATATTAAAGCCGGAAAATATGATTGGCCCGGCTAAAAGAACATGCCAATAAGTACTTGACTAGTTAATTGTTTAAGCGGATGTTAGATATTACATCCGCTTTTTTTATGTTTTGTCTGCTGTAAATAGTATTATCAACTGGACATATACAAAATATCACCCTACATTTATTCATCAATATTAATAACTAATAGTTCGTTCGGTTTTTGTAATAAATTGATAAGTAGATACTTCAGTTGTTTTGCTTGTTTGATTTAAAAAACTGGTTTTAAGCAAGGTGTAAATCAGTCTAATGGTCTGACGATCTATTGAATAACCGAACATAAATTTTACTTAGGTGCAACAGGCTGTGAGATTTGTTTCTCGTAATGAGTAATAGTGGTATATCACCACCTCAGTTATGCACTGGATTATTTTTAACCTAAAACTTTAATGAGATGAAAAAATTAGTTGCTGAGTTTTTTGGAACCCTTTGGTTGGTCTTAGGCGGTTGTGGTAGCGCAGTATTTGCTGCAGCATATCCTGAATTAGGGATAGGCTTTGTAGGTGTATCCATAGCCTTTGGATTAACTGTTTTAACCATGGCTTACGCTATTGGCCATATTTCAGGATGTCATTTAAATCCTGCTGTCACTATTGGATTGTGGGCCGGAGGACGTTTCGAAGCTAAGGATATTGTTCCTTACATTATTTCACAAGTGTTGGGTGCCATAACCGGTGCTACTGTCATTTACCTTATTGCTACCGGAAAGCCCGGGTTTGAGGTGGGGGGATTTGCTGCAAATGGATTTAATGACCAGTCACCAGATGGATATGGATTGGTAGCTGCTTTGGTTTGCGAAATTGCCATGACATTTATGTTCCTGATTATTATACTTGGTTCAACTCATTCAAAAGCCCCTAAGGGCTTTGCCGGCATAGCCATAGGATTAGGTCTTACACTAATACATCTCATTAGTATTCCTGTTACAAATACGTCTGTTAACCCTGCCCGAAGCACCAGTCAGGCTTTATTTGCCGGAGGCGAGTTTATGAGCCAATTATGGCTGTTTTGGGTAGCACCTGTTATCGGTGCTCTTATAGCGGGTATTGTTTATAAGTTTCTATCCCCTGACGATGAATAAGATTTCACCAATTTATAAAACGGTTAAGCGCCAATAGCAGACTATTGGTATGATCTTTCAGCAGGTGCTGTCTCAATAGTATTTTAATCTAATATGAAACTTTCATTTTGTAAATTGTAAAACGTAAAAATAAATACTTACGTCTTCTAACTCGCAGGTAAATGTTTCTGACTTTTGAGACAGTCCCTTTTAACCCGGATTATGTATTAGAATGTCGTCATGAACATTGAAAGTGCAATGAAACAACAAAGTGACTTGTTTTGAAGTAATTTCAATGTGTAATAGATTTTCTAATGCATATTGCGGGTTTAATACCCTTAGTATTTTTCCGGTTTCAGTTTGTAGCATGTACTTCACAGGCTTTCCTTTTACTAACTCCAACCATTTGTTCTTTGTGCAATAATTGCTCAGTACAAGGTTTATAGCTAATGCAACAAGGTATAGAACAGCTCAATAAGAGCTTGTGTATCCTGTTTGTGGCATTAGCTTTCTGTTTTATATATACAATTCTTATCAGCTTATACAATTTGCTCCATCTGTATAGTTAACAGCGCTGTATAAATAATTACAGGAGCTATATATTTGATTAAATAATGTAAGATAAGTTGTAATAGTAAATGTCTGACCGATACAATTAACTGCTAAATGCAATAAATATATATCTAAGTCTTAGAAGTACTTATCTATATAATAAATGCAGAGATACATATTAAAAATAGAAGCCAATAATATAGGTAAGAAACATACCATATGAAAAAAGAATAGATGACATAAAGAGAAGATTAAGTAATAATAAAAACAGATGTAGTTAATAGAAAGATAGATACTAGTATGATATGAATAGATACGAAAAGATATTAAGTAGGAGGGTGGGCAGGCTCTAAAATAACACTTGCTTCATGTGCAAACAAGGATCTTGTTTCTTATTGAATACGACGCTATATAAATGATTGTCGGTCTCGTATTGATTGTGAAGCCATGATCGTTTAAGCAAAAGCTTCATGTGTCGTTTCTACTCTTTCTTATCCGTTAAATTAATAAAGAATATGCCGAGGGGTGAGTTATCGGCTATACTGATTTATAATCTTCGTGTTTGTTGATATTGGCTTAGTTCGTATAAAAAATAAAAGCCCGCCAAACAAAAGTTTGACGAGCCCGAGTTATTTCCACATCCCAACAGGGATCAATTTATACTAGTCTAGTTTAAGAACCGCTAAGAAGGCTTTTTGTGGTACCTCTACATTACCAACCTGCTTCATACGTTTCTTACCTTTTTTCTGTTTCTCCAAAAGTTTACGCTTACGAGAGATATCACCACCATAACACTTGGCTGTCACATCTTTACGAACCGCCTTAACTGTTTCGCGGGCAATAACCTTAGCGCCCACAGCCGCCTGAATAGCAATGTCAAACTGCTGACGAGGTATCAGTTCCTTAAGCTTTTCACACATACGACGACCAAATGTTTGTGCATTATCAAAGTGAATTAACGATGATAAAGCATCAACACTTTCACCATTTAAAAGAATATCCAAACGAACTAATTTTGCCGCTCTGAATTCAATAGGATGGTAGTCAAAGGAGGCATAACCTTTTGATATACTCTTTAACTTATCGTAAAAGTCAAATACAATCTCGGCCAACGGCAATTCAAATTCCAGATCCACACGGTCAGCAGTCAAGTAATGCTGCTTCATTAATGTACCGCGCTTACCAAGGCAAAGGGTCATAATCTGACCAATGTATTCCGACTTGGTAATAACCGATGCTCTGATATATGGTTCCTCAACCACATCTAAAATGGTTGGTTCAGGTAATTCTGATGGAGTATGGACATCAATGGTTTCACCCTTTTTAGTGTGTGCCACATATGGCACGTTAGGAACAGTTGTAATAACAGCCATGTCAAATTCACGATCCAGACGTTCCTGTATAATCTCCATGTGCAATAAGCCCAGGAATCCACATCGGAAACCAAATCCTAGTGCTGCAGATGATTCAGGCTCGTAGGTCAATGAGGCATCGTTCAACTGCAGTTTTTCCATTGCTGCGCGAAGATCTTCGTAATCCTCTGCATCAATTGGGTAAACACCGGCAAATACCATTGGCTTTACTTCCTCAAAACCACCAATTGCTTCTGCACAACCACCTTTTACATGCGTGATTGTATCACCAACCTTCACCTCTTTACTGGTTTTGATACCCGATATAATGTAACCCACATCGCCTGTTTTCAGCTCTTTGCGGGGCTCCATGTCCAAACGAAGTACACCTACTTCATCGGCGTAGTATTCCTTTGCGGTGTTGAAGAACTTAACATGATCACCTTTTTTAATGCTGCCATTCACCACTTTAAAGTAGGCAATAATGCCTCGGAATGAGTTAAATACCGAGTCGAAAATCAAACATTGCAACGGTCCTTCTGTGTCGCCTTCAGGTGCCGGTACCCTGTTAATCAGTGCAGCTAATATATCATTAACACCTTCGCCGGTTTTACCACTGGCACGGATAATTTCTTCCCGATCACAACCAATAAGGTCAATAATCTGGTCTTCCACTTCTTCAGGCATAGCATTGGGCAAGTCCATTTTATTCAATACCGGAATAATGGTCAAGTCATTTTCAATGGCCTGATATAGATTGGAGATTGTTTGAGCCTGAATACCCTGTGTGGCATCAACAATTAATAGTGCACCCTCACAGGCGGCAATAGAACGCGATACTTCATACGAAAAGTCAACGTGTCCCGGTGTATCAATCAGGTTCAAAACATATTTTTCACCCTCAAACTCATAATCCATCTGGATGGCGTGACTCTTGATGGTAATTCCACGCTCGCGCTCCAGATCCATATCATCCAATACCTGTGCCTGTAAGTCTTTGTCAGAAACTGTTTTGGTGAATTCTAACAAACGGTCAGCCAGGGTGCTTTTTCCATGGTCGATATGAGCAATAATGCAAAAATTACGTATATTCTTCATCTACAATTACTTTCAATCAATTAACTTATCTATCGGTTGACAAGGACTGCAAAGATACTCAATTAATTAAAATCTGACTATAGGAAGTTAACGGATGTGATCTTTATTTAGCTTGATGAATGAAAGATGACATCCGTATATTTTTGATCCAACATAAAAAAAGGGAAGCCCAATGGACTTCCCTTCTTCTATATAATTTGTTTGTGATGATTCTTACATCATACCTGGCATGCCGCCACCCATTCCAGGAGCGCCACCCATAGGAGGCATAGCAGGAGCCTCTTCTTTTTCTTCAACCAATACACACTCGGTTGTTAAGAACATACCAGCGATAGAAGCAGCGTTCTCAAGAGCGATACGTGTTACTTTAGCCGGATCAATTACTCCGCTTTCCAATAGGTTTTCGTAACGGTCGAAACGAGCGTTATATCCATAGTCGCCTTCACCTTCAGCAACCTTCTGAACCACAACAGCACCTTCTTTACCTGCATTGAATACAATCTGACGCAATGGCTCTTCAATAGCACGTTTGATGATTTCGATACCAGTGTTCTCGTCTTCAGTTTCACCTTTAACCTCAGCTAAAGCAGCAATAGAACGGATGTATGTAACACCACCACCAGCTACAATACCTTCTTCAACGGCAGCACGAGTTGCACTTAAGGCATCATCAACACGGTCTTTCTTCTCTTTCATCTCAACTTCAGAAGCAGCACCAACATATAGTACGGCAACACCACCTGCAATCTTAGCTAAACGCTCTTGTAATTTCTCACGGTCGTAGTCAGAAGTTGTGTTAGCAATCTGAGCTTTAATCTGGTTTGCACGAGCATCAATGGCTTCTTTTTCACCAGCACCGTTAACAACAGTTGTATTTTCTTTGTCGATTGTTACTTTTTCAGCCTGACCAAGCATGTCAATGGTTGCTGCTTCCAATTTTAGACCAGTCTCTTCTGAGATAACAGTACCACCAGTTAGAACAGCTAAATCCTGCAACATTTCTTTACGACGATCACCAAAACCAGGAGCTTTAACAGCAGCTACTTTTAATGAACCGCGTAAACGGTTAACAACCAATGTTGCTAATGCTTCACCATCAACGTCTTCAGCAATAATCATTAATGGACGACCGCTCTGTGCAGTTTGCTCAAGAACCGGAAGAAGATCTTTCATAGTAGAAATCTTCTTGTCGTGGATTAAGATGAAAGGATTCTCAAGGTCAGCTTCCATCTTGTCAGTGTTCGTTACAAAGTATGGAGAAATGTAACCACGGTCAAACTGCATACCTTCTACAACTTCAACAGTTGTTTCAGTACCTTTTGCTTCTTCAACAGTGATAACACCTTCTTTGCTGACTTTTTCCATAGCTTCAGCAATCAACTTACCAATTTCATTGTCGTTGTTAGCTGAGATAGTAGCTACCTGCTCAATTTTTTCACTGTGCTCACCAACTTCCTGCGCCTGAGATTTGATGTTAGCAACAATAGCTGCAACAGCTTTGTCAATACCCTTTTTCAATTCCATTGGGTTAGCACCCGCTGTTACGTTTTTCAAACCAACATTGATGATTGGCTGAGCTAAAACAGTAGCTGTAGTAGTACCATCACCAGCGTCGTCACCGGTTTTAGAAGCTACTTCTTTTACCATCTGAGCACCCATGTTTGCATAAGGTTCAGATAACTCAACTTCTTTTGCTACAGATACACCGTCTTTAGTGATTGAAGGTGCACCGAATTTACGATCGATTACTACGTTACGACCTTTTGGTCCTAATGTAACTTTTACTGCATCAGCCAACGCGTCAACACCTTCTTTAAGTAAGTCGCGTGCTTCAATATTGAATTTTATTTCTTTAGCCATTTCTGTATTAATTATTCGTTGTTAGTCGCAATAGTTATCGCGGTATGGTAGTAGGCAGAAGCTTAATCTGCCACTAAACCAGTATTTTAGTTATTAAAGGATGTATAATACATCAGATTGTGAAATCAACAAGTAGTCTTCGCCTTCGATTGATAATTCAGTACCACCGTATTTACCATACAATACTGTATCACCAATTTTCACTTCCATAGCTTCGTCTTTTTTAGCATCACCAACCAATACAACTTCACCCTGTAATGGTTTTTCTTTGGCTGAATCAGGAATGATAATTCCGCTTGCTGTTGTTGTTTCAGCTGCCTGAGGCTTAACCAAAATTTTGCCGGCTAAGATTCTTCCTTTTAATTCTGACATATCTATTAATTTTTAATGTTGTTTTAAATTTTTACGATTGCTTTTTTCTCACAAAGTATGCCAAAGCAATTTATGACATATTTTTATAAGTTTCACTGACTTTTTTGCAGATGACTGACATGAAGAGAATGATACAAGGTCAAAATTGCAGATGGATTGTTTAGCCTTGTCATGTGACATGGTGCCATGACAGGCTGATAATGATACATTCGCCTTTATTTCAATATGTGGATTCAGTGTATAGATGATCATTGTCAATAAACATTGGATTTTTTAGAGCGTGAAAGGGCAGAGGAATGCGTTACGTAATTATCTAAATATTGACTTGTGGTACTGCTGACAGGTTCCTGTTAAGGAAGTACCTTCCGGTAGTCTGAAAGGTATCCGCTTCGGATCAACCTCGCTGACAGCGAGGTTGATCCGAAGCGGACCCGAAGTTGTCCCGAAGCAGTTTCAATGCAATGCCGAAGAAGTTGGTAAGAATTGCCAAAGAAACTTTTGGATGTCGATCTTTAAATTCCAACTTTTTTATCCTCAGACAGCTATTATTGTAAAATAGGATTTTTCAGTAAGTGATATTAACATTTTAATGGTCCTGAATGGACATAACATGAATAATCACCATTGAAGTCGGTGGTAAACTGACTTGTGTATATCATCTCTGGAAGGGGTGAGCGTATGGATTATGTAGAGAATTAAAACTAAACAAGTCTCTATCTGACCTTAAAACAGCAGCAGCATCACTCTACTGAATTCCAGATCAGACCCAACTTCTGTGCGTGAACCGTTAAAACTCTTTGAAATAAAACGGTTAAACGAAAAAGAGGAAACCCAAACGGATTTCCTCTTTAATATTTTTAAATCTTAGTGATTAGTTGCCTTCTTCAGCAGGAGCTTCTTCTGTAGTAGCTTCTTCATCGCCTTGTGCAGGAGAAGGGAAAGCCTGCATTTCTTGCTGCTGTGATGGTAAAGTGTTTAATTTCTCATCAATTTCAGCACCGGTCATCTGTCCTTTTGGCAATACCATTACTGCTACAAATGACAATACCAATAAAGCAGTAGCCATTGTCCATGTTGCTTTTTCTAAGAAATCAGTTGTTTTACGAACACCCATCACCTGGTTTTGTGATGAGAAGTTTGATGCTAAACCACCACCCTTAGAGTTCTGAACCAAAACAATAAGGATTAAAAAGATACTTACTAAGATTACTAATATCGAAACAAAAGTATACATATCTCGCTCAATTATTTAATTTGTTAATTTTTCTAAGTCGCTAATTCGACGTGCAAAGTAAGCATTTTTTTCGGGATATTTCAAACGTAGCTTTTCATATATCCCAATTGCTTTATCATAGTGCTTTTGCCTGATGTAAATATCAGCTAAAGTTTCTGACATTAAATCATCTGAACTATCGTCAGAATCATTGTCAAATGCCGGTTTCACCTTCTCTTTTTCCTCTTGCTTATTGAGTGATGGAATGATTTTCGGTGAATCGATCTGAAGGAAATTATCAATAATTTGCTGTGATTTTTTCTTCACCGGTTTTTCTTCCGGTTGAACGGGGGCATGACGAAGCATGGTTAACCAATCAGAAAATGAATGACTCTCATCTTTTTTCTCTTCCGGGTCAATGCTTTCTTTAAGCTCATAACCAACATACTCTGATGATTCATAGCCCAAAAAGTCAACACTTGGCATGACCATCGATGATGTTTCTTCTTTGTCTGATTGATCATCAGACATAACAGAAAAATCAATCTGGCTTCCCTCTGCCGTCTCGTAAACATCATCTGCCTGGAAATAGTCAGCAATAGAGCTTACTTTAGTAGTGATACCAACAGATGATTTTTTGTTTTCTACCTCTTCATCGATTTGTACCTCAATTGTCTCCTCTGCCGGCTGTTTGATTTCTTCCGTTGTTTGATCCTCTTCAACAGAAAGAGCAGAATGATTGTGAATAAGCTCAAAAAGCCGTTTTCTGTCAGCAATGAACGCAGCAGAATGTTTTAACTCCCCATTGAATCGAAGATGCTCAATAGTATGAAGGTTTTTGATTAATAGCATACGACCTGTTTGAAACCAGGGAAATTCCTCTACGATTTCATTCAACGCAGGTAATGATTCCTCATTGAGTAATGCCGGTTCAGCAACTAAATCAAAAAAGTCTGTTTTCTTCATAGAGTTAAGGCAATACTATTTTACCAATCGGCGAAAGACTTATTGAAAATGTTTTCGGTAATTTCTTCAATCATCTCAGCGGTTAATTCATTTTCAATGGCATTGATATTTTGCGATGATTCAAAATCACGGAATGCCGAGAAGGAACTTTCCCAGTTAAGCTTTGGATCTTTATAGTTTTTATAGCGCACTTTGACAGTCATGCTCAATCGTGTTTCAGCAGAAACAGCATCGGCCTGTATAGCCATTGGACGTACACTGTAGCCGGTAATTTCACCCGAAAAATCCACATCTCCGGTACCATTAACCAGGTTTAGACGAGATTCATTGGCAATACGGTCTTTTAATCCTTCTGTTAGGTTTTGACTTAAAACAGGATTAATAAGGGGGGCGCGGTTATCAAAATACTGCACTGAAAATGTATTAAGGTTTTCAGGGATTGACGCACCGCTCATGGTCATATTGATGGAGCAAGCGCTCACAATTAATGACAGGCATAAGGTTACTATGATATTTATTTTACTCATCGTTCTATCTGATATTCTTTAATTTTACGATATAAGGTACGTTCTGAAATACCTAATTCAACAGCTGCTTGTTTACGACGGCCATTGTATTTATCAAGCGCTTTCTTAATTAATTCTATTTCTTTATCGGCCAATGAAAGAGATTCTTCCACGAACTCTTCTGTATCCTGGATAGGGCCATGACCTTCTTCATGAACAGGTTGAGAATAAGTCATAGGCTGTACATTGTTATTGCCCGGTACAAAGTCGCCATCTTCACTCTGATATAGTTTCTGAATGATTTGGGCATGTTCACCTTGCGCATTAACGCCACCATTTTCCATCAGGTCCAGAACAAGCTTTTTTAAATCATGCATATCGTTCTTCATGTCGAACAATACTTTATATAAGATCTCTCGCTCGTTGCTAAAATCAGAATCTTCTTTTTTATTATCTGTTATAATAGCCGGTAAATTATCGCCCGAATGGTATGGAAGATACTTAGTGATAGCTTCCCCGTTAATTTCACGTTGTTGCTCAATAACAGAAATTTGCTCTGTAATATTCTTTAATTGACGAATATTTCCTGGCCAGCGATAGCGCAATAGCATTTCTTTGGCATCAGAGCTTAGGCGTATTGCAGGCATACGGTAACGTGTGGCAAAATCGTTGGCAAACTTTCTGAATAATAAATAAATGTCGTCAGCTCTTTCTCTCAAAGGAGGAATAGAAATAGGCACACTGTTTAAACGGTAAAATAAATCCTCGCGAAACTTACCTTCTTTAATAGCCTGTTCCATTTTTACATTGGTAGCAGCTACTACGCGAACATCCGTTTTGAGTACCTTTGAAGAGCCAACTTTAATAAATTCACCTGCTTCTAATACACGAAGTAATCGTACCTGTGTATTAAGCGGCAATTCACCAATCTCATCTAAGAAAATAGTACCGCCATTAGCTTCTTCGAAATAGCCTTTTCTATCGGATAAGGCACCGGTAAAAGCACCTTTCTCATGGCCAAATAATTCGGAGTCGATGGTTCCCTCAGGAATAGCACCACAGTTAACCGCAATATATGAGCCATGCTTTCGGGCACTCGATTGATGGATAATTTGTGGCATCACCTCTTTACCGGTTCCGCTTTCTCCTGTTATTAATACCGATAAATCAGTTGGAGCCACCTGCACAGCTACATCAATGGCGCGATTAAGCCCAAATGAATTACCAATTATTCCGAAACGTTGTTTGATTTGTTGTAAATCCATTCCCTACTGATATCTTCAAATAAACCTGCTAAAATTGCAGAAAACCTGACAAAGTTACAATTCTGAAGCGATTCATTTATATGTAGTCCAACAAATTTTGTTAAAAATAGGTTTATTGAAGTGCATTTGACTGAAGTTTACACCAGGGAAATAGATTTAATTCCTTTATTAAATTACAATAGATTGTTAACTTTTTGTAAACAATTGAAAAATAGATGTTTGATCTAATTTACTTGTTTGGTTTTATAAATTGGTTTTAAGCACCTTGTAAATAAGTTCTGAAACCATTAAGAGTACTTATACCAATTAAACATCAAAATTCTAAAGGCGCATTCCGAAATTCAATTGGAATTAATTCTTCATAGCTCCGATGTCTATTGTCTAAAGTCTAACGATCTATTGAATTAATAGTGGCCGAATAAATGTTTAAATGGTATAACTTGATAAATTTGTGGAAGTAAAAATTGATAGCGATGACTAAAAAGATATTAGGAATTATTCCGGCCAGGTATGCATCTACGCGTTTCCCAGGCAAACCATTGGCTGATATTGGTGGAAAAATTATGGTTCAACGTGTATATGAACAAGCTAGCAAGGAGTTAGATTGTGTTTATGTTGCAACCGACGATGAACGCATTGAAAGAGCAGTAATTGATTTTGGTGGGAAAGTAGTGATGACCTCAGTGGATCACCAAAGTGGAACAGATCGCTGTGCAGAAGCTTTGACTAAGGTAAAGGAGATAGAGCAAACTGATTTTTATGCGGTTATTAATATTCAGGGTGATGAGCCTTTTATAAGCCCTAAACAAATTGCGTCTGTCGCTGGCTGCTTTAATGATGAAAACACAGAACTGGCAACTTTGGTAAAGCCGGTTGTTTCATCGGAAGATTTGTTTAATCCCAATAAGCCGAAAGTTGTATTAAGCAATGATAAACGAGCCTTGTATTTTAGTCGTTCGCCTATCCCGTATTTACGAGGCAAGGAGGAAGGACAATGGGCTGATTTGCATCAATACTTTAATCACGTTGGCTTATATGGTTACAGGGCTGATGTTTTGTTTGAGATCACACAGTTGGCAGTAGGTCAATTGGAAGGTGCAGAATCATTGGAGCAGTTGCGCTGGCTCGAAAATGGTTATTCAATACGCGTTGAGGAAACGACTGAAGAATCGCATGGTATTGATACGCCTGAGGATTTGGAAAACCTTTTAAAGTCAGGTTTGATCTAGTATTTCACAAAAAAATAATAGTCCGCATTTACGCTCAAAGAATAAACACAGAGAAGCAATGGTACACCCCGTTAGCCATCGGGGTTAATTTTGAAATATGTTATAAAATTTCTGTGGCTCAGCGCCTCTTCCGCCTCTGCGGAACAAGTTGTGTTGGTTGTTTGCTGTGAAATATTTTATGCTTGATGACGGATAATCAATAATTAAATAGTGATATAACAAAAATGGTCATCCGCTTGGATGACCATTTTTAGTATATAGTATAAGACTCTTTTATAATTTACGGCTTACTTCAACTTCTTCGTAAGCTTCAACAATATCACCAACTTTAATGTCATTGTATTTGTCGATGTTCAAACCACACTCGTAACCTGATGCTACTTCTTTCACATCATCTTTAAAGCGCTTAAGCGAGCCAAGTTCACCGGTATAAACCACAATACCCTCACGGATTAATCGTACTTTATTGGTACGCTTGATTTTTCCTTCTTTCACCATACAACCTGCAATTGTACCCACTTTCGAGATTTTGAATGTCTCGCGGATTTCGATGGTTGCGGTAATTTCCTCTTTGATTTCAGGTGATAACATACCTTCCATCGCAGATTTTAATTCTTCAATTGCATCGTAGATGATAGAGTAAAGGCGAATATCGATTTCTTCTTTCTCTGCAATGCGTCGGGCTGCCATAGACGGACGTACCTGGAAACCAATTACAATGGCGTTTGATGCAGTTGCTAACATGATATCTGATTCTGAGATCTGACCCACCGCTTTGTGAATAACATTCACCTGAATCTCTTCAGTAGAAAGCTTAATTAATGAGTCAGAAAGAGCCTCGATAGAACCATCCACATCACCTTTCACAATTACATTTAACTCCTGGAAGTTACCAATGGCGATACGTCGACCAATCTCATCCAGTGTAATGTGCTTCTTCGTACGCATTCCCTGTTCACGCTGAAGCTGCTCACGCTTAGTTGCAATGTCTTTCGCTTCGCGTTCATCTTCCATGATGTTAAAGCGTTCACCGGCTTGTGGTGCACCATTTAAACCAAGTACTAATGCTGGTTCTGATGGACCCACTTCTTCAACCTTTTGATTACGTTCGTTAAACATTGCTTTAACGTGACCGGAATGTGAACCTGATAACATCATATCACCAACACGCATTGTTCCGCTTTGAACAAGTAATGTAGTTACGTAACCACGACCTTTATCTAATGATGATTCGATTACCGAACCAACTGCTCGTTTATTAGGATTAGCTTTCAACTCAAGAAGGTCAGCTTCAAGCAATACTTTTTCAAGTAGCTCATCGATGTTAACACCATTCTTGGCTGAAATTTCCTGGCACTGATATTTACCACCCCAGTCTTCAACCAGGTAGTTCATATTAGCCAGCTCTTCTTTAATTTTATCCGGGTTGGCACCTGGCTTGTCAATTTTGTTGATTGCAAACACAATAGGTACACCTGCTGCTGCTGCGTGGTTAATTGCTTCAACTGTTTGAGGCATCACGTTATCATCAGCCGCAACAATAATAATTGCTATATCAGTTACCTGTGCACCCCTCGCACGCATCGCTGTAAAGGCTTCGTGACCCGGAGTATCAAGGAAAGTAATCTGACGACCATCTTCTCGTGTTACACTGTAAGCTCCAATGTGCTGTGTGATACCACCTGCCTCTCCGGCAATTACGTTTGCCTGGCGGATGTGGTCCAATAATGAAGTTTTACCGTGGTCAACGTGACCCATCACCGTAACAATTGGCGGACGATCTTGTAAATCTTCGTCTTTATCCTCCTCTTCAACAATGGATTCAACTACATCTGCACTTACGAATTCAATGGTATAGCCAAATTCTTCTGCTACTAAGGCTAATGTTTCAGCATCCAGACGTTGGTTGATAGAAACAAACATACCTAAACTCATACAGGTTGCAATAATTTGGTTCACCTGTACTTCCATCATGTTAGCCAATTCATTTGCAGTTACGAACTCAGTAACTTTCAAAATTGACTTTTCCTTGTCTGCTTGTTCCATCTCGGCCTGTTGGCGCTGAGACTGCATTTCACGTTTTTCACGACGGTGTTTAGCACCCTTGCTTTTACCTTTAGAAGTTAAGCGCGCTAAAGTATCTTTAATTTGCTTTTGTACATCTTCCTCGTTAACCTCAGCTTTTACAGGACGCTTTTTAACGCGAGCCGGACGTTGTCTTTGTGGACGATTGTCATTTCTCTGACCGCCGCCCTGTTGTTTGTTTTCGCCTCCTTGTTGCTGCTTTTGGCTAATATCAACCTTCTCTTTATCTTTTTTGATGCGTTTACGCTTACGCTTCTTATTCGCATTTTTATCGGCAGCAGATTTGTTATCTGATTTAGCTGGAGTTTTTGGCAACTCAATCTTACCAATTACAGTCGGGCCAGACAATTTCTTAACTTGTGTGGCTCTGAAAGTATCTTCTCCTGCTGGCTTTTCTTCCTTTTTCTCAGGTGCTTCTGCTGCTTTTTCTGCTGCTGGTTTCGCTTCTTTTACCGGCTTTGGTTTTGCTTCCGCCGCTGGTTTAGGAGCTGGTGTTTCTTTCTTCACTTCTGCTTTAGGCTGCGCTTTTTCTTTCTGAGGTTTTTCAGCTGGTTTAACTGGCTTTTTTTCAAGGTCAATCTTACCAACTACCTTCATTTCTTCAGCTGGTTCCACTTTAGTAGGAATGTGCTCAGGTTTTTTAACAGGTTTCTTTTCAACCTTTTTCTCTACTGGCTTTTCTTCCTTTTTAGGAGTTTCCTGCTTAGGCGCTACTTCAGCTTTTTTCTCCGGTTTTGGAGCAGGGGCAGGAGCTTCTTTTTTCTTAGGCTTTAAAGCATCTAAGTCTACTTTGCCAACTACTTTAGGTCCGGATTCATCCTTGGCAGCCGGTTTTTCAGCCGGTTTTTCATTCTCTTTAGCTGGCTCAATATCATCTCTGATATCTGAAAGTGAAATCGATTCTTTCTTCGATTTCTCCTTTAATTTAGCCAGTTTTTCCGACTCTTTTTTAACATGTGAATCGCCACGATATTCTTGTGACAGAAGAGAATACATCTCTTCCGAGATTTTTGTATTCGGGTTGGTTTCTACCTTGAAACCTTTCTTCTGCAGGAACTCCACAATGGTGTGGTGTCCAACATTGAACTCTCGTGCTACTTTACTAAGTCTTTTTCCAACTGCCATATAACAGGACTCTTCTTATAATTTTTCTTTTTCGGATTCAATTCTTGCGGGCAAATATAGCGAATTATTCAAATTCAGCGCTCAATATATCCCTAACTTCCTGAATTGTTTCCTCTTCTAAATCAGTTCTCTTAACCAGGTCTTGATTAGATAGATCCAATACCGATTTGGCTGTATCACAACCAATGGCTTTAAGCTCATCTAATACCCAGCTTTCAATTTCATCAGCGAATTCATCCAGCTTCACATCTTCTTCATCCTCTTCCGCCTCACGGTATACATCCAGCTCATATCCGGTAAGCTGTCCGGCTAGGCGTATGTTAAGACCTCCTTTACCAATTGCTAACGATACTTCTTCAGGACGAAGGTAAACCTCAGCTCTTCCTTCTTCTTCAAGAATTTTGATGTTAGTAATTTTGGCAGGATTTAACGCACGCTGAATAAATAGTTGTGTGTTGCTTGTGTAGTTAATAACGTCAATATTCTCATTTCTTAACTCACGAACAATTCCATGGATACGAGAACCTTTCATACCCACACAAGCCCCCACAGGGTCAATGCGTTCATCATACGACTCTACAGCTACTTTAGCTCTTTCGCCTGGTACGCGAACAATCTTTTTAATTGTAATTAATCCATCGAAAATCTCAGGTACTTCCAATTCAAATAAACGCTCAAGGAATACAGGAGAAGTACGTGAAAGAATAATTAAAGGATTATTGTTGCGGATTTCTACTTTAACAACAACGGCACGAACATTGTCACCTTTACGGAAAAAGTCTGAAGGTATTTGCTCTGCTTTTGGCAAAATAAGTTCATTGCCTTCGTCGTCAATAATTAGTATCTCACGTTTCCATATCTGGTACACTTCACCAGTTACGATGTCGCCAACACGATCCTTGTAAGCATGGTAAATATTGTCTTTTTCCAATTCGAGGATACGAGCCGATAAGTTTTGGCGAAGGCTTAATATAGCTCTTCGACCAAAATCAAGGAACTTAACTTCATCAGTTACCTCTTCTCCTAATTCGTAATCGTCGTCAATTTTTTTGGCTTCTGACAGAGAAATTTGAAGGTTTTCATCTTCCAAATCTTCATCTTTCACCACCTCGCGGTTACGCCATATTTCAAAGTCTCCTTTGTCGTCATTGATGATAACGTCAAAATTTTCATCGGTTCCAAAGCGTTTGATTAAAACGCTGCGAAATGAATCTTCCAATACACTGATCATGGTTGCACGATCAATATTCTTGAGTTCTTTAAACTCCGAAAACGTATCTATCAGATTAATATTTTCCATGTTCTAAGGAATATTTAAAAAGATATAATGTCTTTTACCTGTTTTACTTCGTCAAATTTACAATTTACCGTCCTCACCTGCAATTCCTTGCGTTTCTTGCCTTCTACCTTCACCTTTTCCTCAATTTCCACACTAAAAGTGTCATCGGCAACTTCAGTCAGTTTGCCGCTAAACTTTTTGCCATCCAATGTTAATACTTCAACATCGCGACCAATGTTTTTCTGATACTGTCGTTTAACTTTAAACGGTTGACCAATACCAGCAGACGCAACTTCTAATTCAAAATCTTCTTCATCACGATTAAGTCCTGCTTCAATGAATTTGCTTAACTCAATACAATAGCTGATAGGCACTCCGTTGTCGCTGTCAACCATTACAAGTATCTTATTTCCAGGTTTCACGATCAATTCCACAAGGAACATATCATCTTCCTGCAGCTTTTCGTCAATTATACCTTGTATTAAAGATTCTTTAATCATGCTTTTTATTTAATAAAATAGGGGACTACTTTGTCCCCTAAGTCAATCCCTCGGTAAATCAAGCGCAAAAATAGTAATAATAGTAGATTTATCCAAATGGATGATTGTGAGAAATGCGACCGGTGTGGTTTATTCGTCTATTTTATCATATCAGACACTATTTTAATGTCTTGATTCTGAAATTAAGATACCAGTTATGTGATTTTTGTATATTGTGCACCATGACATTTAAATGATTGAATGTGAATAAAAGAAAGATAGTTAATGATCCGGTGCATGGTTTTATTAAGGTGCCTTACGATCTATTGTATGATTTGATTGAGCATCCTTATTTTCAACGCTTGAGAAGAATTAAGCAATTGGGATTAACACATTTGGTGTATCCGGGTGCTATGCATACCCGATTTCAGCATGCAATGGGTGCTATGCACTTAATGACCTCTGCTGTTGAAACATTGCAGGCAAAAGGTTTAGAGATTACGAAAGAAGAGTCAATTGCTGTTCATGCTGCTATACTACTGCATGATGTAGGGCATGGGCCTTTTAGTCATGTGTTAGAACATTCGCTGGTTGAAGTGTCACATGAAGATATCTCTCAAATGATGATGCAAAAGCTGAATAAGGAATTTGGAGGTCAGCTTGATGTAGCCATTGAAATATTCAACAATACCTATCCTAAAAAATTCTTACACCAGTTGGTGTCGAGCCAGTTGGATATGGATCGGCTCGATTATCTAAAAAGGGACAGTTTTTTCTCGGGTGTTTCTGAAGGGGTTATCGGTTCCGACAGGATTATTAAGATGCTTAACGTAGTTGACGATAAGCTTGTGATTGAATCAAAAGGTATTTACTCAATTGAGAAATTTCTTGTAGCCAGGCGGCTGATGTATTGGCAGGTGTATTTGCATAAAACGGCATTAGCTGCAGAGCAAATGTTGGTTCATCTGTTTAAAAGAGCCCGTAAGTTGGTGTCAAAAGGTGAGGACTTATTTGCTCCGCCACATTTATTGTTTTTCATAGAAAGGAAACCTGAGCTTGATGATTTTTATGAAAATGAGAGTGTTTTAACTAATTTCACAATGCTTGATGATGATGACATTATGTGTTCTATCAAAACATGGACACAGCACCCCGATGTTATTTTATCTACCCTGGCGAAAGGATTTGTAAATCGTAAATTATGGCGGATTAAAATATCGGAACGTCCAATAAAGCCTGAGGTTATCAAAGCAATCAAAGAAATAACAATGGAAGAGTTTGATTTAAAGTCGACAAAGGCTGCTAAGTATTTCGTGTTTTCCGATACGATAACGAATAATGCTTATAGTATTAAAGATGATAAAATTGAGATATTATTTAATAATAATGAACTAAAAGATATTGCTAAAGCATCGGATATGCTTAACCTTTCAGTTTTAGGCAAAACGGTTAGGAAACATTATATATGCTATCCGAAGAGTATAGAAGATAGGTTGCAATCAGAAAAGGCACTTTTCTAAAGTAAATATATTTACTAGATTTGCACCAAATTTTTGACGTTTAGCTCATTGATTATCTGGTTAAAATTCAATGGATTATTATTTGTTGATGGATGTAATGAGTTGACTAACAAATTATTGTTTAGATGAAACTGGCTGTTTGTACTATTTTCTTTAATAAAGAGATGGACGAATGGCGAGTTCCGTATGTCATTTTTGAAAACATAGTTTAGACATATGAAGTTTACAGCCGGTCAGATTGCCGAACTATTAAATGGCAAGGTAGAAGGAGACAAAGAAGCTATTGTTAGAAATGTATCTAAAATAGAAGAAGGTAAACCTGAAACGCTTACCTTTTTAGCTAATCCCAAATACAGCCAATACATTTATACCACCAATGCAGCGGTGGTGATTGTAAATGATTCCTTTGAAGCAGAAAAGGAAATTAATGCAACACTGATACGTGTTCCAAATGCCTATGAGGCGCTGGCTCAGCTTTTGGAAATGTATGAGCAAAGTCAGCCGCAAAAAACAGGTATTGAACAACCATCTTTTGTTTCAGAATCTGCTAAGCTAGGTGATTTTGCTTATGTAGGCGCCTTTGCCTACATTGGTGATAATGTGGTAATCGGTGATAATGTAAAAATTTATCCCCAGGCCTATATTGGTGATAACGTAAAAATTGGTGATAATACCACGATCTATTCTGGTGTTAAAGTCTATAAAAACTGCGCAATTGGCAAGGCATGTACTGTTCATGCCGGAGCTGTAATTGGAAGCGACGGTTTTGGATTTGCTCCGAATTCAGAGAATGAATATAAAAAAGTAGCACAAATTGGAAATGTTGTATTACATGATCATGTTGAGATTGGAGCCAATACAACAATAGATCGTGCTACAATGGGCTCAACAGTTATACAAAAAGGAGTTAAACTTGATAACTTAATACAGGTAGCTCATAATGTTGAAGTAGGAGAAAACACTGTTATAGCTGCTCAGGCTGGTTTAGCGGGCTCAACAAAAATTGGCAAAAACTGTATGTTCGGTGGTCAGGTTGGAGTTGGTGGCCATATTACTATTGCAGATAATACTAAGATGGGTGCCCAGGCTGGAGTAGGAGGTAGTATTAAAAAAGAAGGTGAAACACTGATGGGTTCTCCGGTGATGGATGTGAAAAAATTCTATAAAGCTTCTGCTGTTTTCAGACGATTGCCCGAATTGAAAATGCAGGTTGATCAGTTACAGCGAGATTTAAATAATTTAAAATAAGCAGTGGCAAACTAAATCATATTGTTGAGTGACATAAGTTATGATAGAAAAGCAAAATACCATAAAAGCACCTGTTACGTTGAAAGGAACAGGTTTACACACAGGAGTGAATGTGAATTTCACCTTGATGCCGGCTCCGGTAAATCATGGTTATAAATTCAAACGAATTGACCTTGAAGGACAGCCGGTAATTGATGCATTGGCTGATAATGTAGCTTTTACACAGCGAGGAACAGTTCTTCAAAAAGGTGAAGCAAAAGTTAGTACTATTGAGCACTGTTTGGCTGCCCTAACGGCTTTAAAAATTGATAACTGCCTGATTGAAGTAGATGGTCCTGAAGCACCAATATTAGATGGTAGTTCAAAATTCTTTGTTGAGGCCATTAAAAATGCCGGCATAGAAGAGCAGGATGAGGAACGCCAATATTTTGTTGTAAAAGAAAAAATGGTGTTTGAGGACAAAGAGCGCGGCATTAAAATTGTGGCTTTGCCTGATGATGAGTTTAGTGCTGATGTTAAGATTTCGTTCGATAAGTCACTTCTTTTATCTAATCAATATGCAACACTGGACAGTCTAAATGATTTTGAAGAAGAAGTATCTGCTTGTCGTACATTCGTCTTTTTGCATGAGTTAGAGCCTCTTTTGAAAAATAATTTAATCAAAGGTGGCGACCTGGATAATGCCATTATTATAATTGATAAAGAGGTAACACAGGAAGAATTAGATAAGCTGGCCGATTTATTCAATCAGCCGCGCGTTGAAGTTCGTCCAACGGGCATATTAAATAACCTCGAATTGGTTTATCCGAATGAGCCGGCCCGTCATAAGTTATTAGATGTCATTGGTGACCTTGCATTGTGTGGAATGCCTATAAAAGGTCGTATTATAGCAAGCCGACCTGGTCATATGGCTAACGTTGAGTTTGCCAAACTTATTCGTAAGGAAATTAAGCAGCGTGCTCTTAAACCGGAAGTGCCTGTTTATGATCCAAATAAGGAGCCTGTTTGCGACATTAATGATATTAAAAGAATGCTGCCGCACAGACCTCCGTTTTTATTGATCGATAAGATTATTGAGCTGGGAGAAAAGCACATTGTCGGAATTAAGAATGTGACAATGAATGAGCCGTTCTTTGTGGGGCACTTCCCTGATGAGCCGGTAATGCCTGCTGTTCTTCAGATAGAAGCAATGGCTCAGGCCGGAGGGATATTTGTTTTAAGTCAATTGGATGATCCTGGTTCTTACAGTACCTACTTCCTGAAAATTGACAATGTGAAGTTGCGTAAGAAAGTAGTGCCAGGCGATACTATTATCTTTAAACTTGAGCTTTTAACAGAATTTCGCAGAGGAATGGCCAATATGAAAGGAACTGCTTTTGTAGGGGATACAATCGTTTCTGAAGGCGAGTTTATGGCGTCAGTAGTTAAGAATAAATAATATACACCAAATAAGCATATTCCTTCAACTTTCAGGAAAGGATATAGAACTAAAACAATTAAAATGAAACAACCATTGGCATATATACATCCGGAAGCAAAGGTTGCTCCCAATGTTGTTATAGAACCATTTGTAACGATTGACAAAAATGTTGTTATTGAAGAAGGAACAACAATTGCATCAAATGTTACAATTCTTGAGGGATCAAGAATTGGTAAGAACTGTAAAATTTTTCCGGGTGCCGTAATTGGTGCGGTTCCGCAGGATTTAAAATTTGCAGGTGAAGAAACCACAGCTGAAATTGGTGATAATACTACCATTCGTGAGTGTGTTACAGTGAACCGCGGTACAAAAGCTAAGGGAAAGACTGTTGTAGGTAGTAACTGTCTGTTGATGGCTTATACACACATTGCTCATGATGCAATTGTGGGTAATAATGTTATTTTGGCCAATGCTGTTCAGGTTGCCGGTGAAGTTGTAATTGATGACTTTGCTATTATTGGTGGTACATCGGCTATTCATCAGTTTGTGCATATTGGTGCTCATGTGATGGTTGCCGGAGGTACGCTTATTGGTAAAGATGTTCCTCCATATGTGAAGGCAGGTCGTGAACGTATTTCTTATGCCGGTGTTAACTCAATTGGTTTACGCCGACGTAATTTCAGCAATGAGCAAATTCGCGATATCCAGAATATCTATCGTTACCTGTTCCAGATGGGATTGAATAACTCTGAAGCAATTGAGCGTATTGAGGCAGAAATGCCTGCATCAAAAGAGCGTGACGAAATTATCTTATTCGTGCGTAACTCTCAACGTGGTATTATTAAAGGTTATTATCCTGATAAAGCATAATAATACCAATTAAACATCAAAATTCTAAAGGCGCATTCCGAAATTCAATTGGTATAAGTCTGAAATGAGATATAGAAAGCCGGCCTTAAGCCGGCTTTTTTAATGGCATTATTTCAGGAAATTAAGATTTCGTTTTAGGCCTGAATATTTAGTTCTTTTGACAGCCGACTTTCGAAAGAGCTCCCGAAAGTATTCCTCATCCATATTCTGCCAATCTTCTTCTGAAAGAGACAATAAATCAGGATGTGGTTTAAACGATTCTTCTTTAGTAGGCCTTGCTTTCCAGTTCCAGGGGCAAGCTTCCTGGCATATGTCGCAGCCAAATACCCAGTTGTTAAATTGACTTTTCAAAGTTTCCGGCAGTTCATCGCGATGTTCAATGGTGAGGTAGGAAATGCATTTGTTGGCATCAAGTTTATAGGGGGCAACAAGTGCATCAGTGGGGCAGGCATCAATGCATCGTTGGCAGCCACCACAAGCTTCTTTAATTGGTTCGTCTGGCTCCAGTTCAAGGTTACTGATTAGTTCACCAATAAGTGTGTAACTCCCCAGTTTTTTATGAATAAGGTTGGTGTTTTTGCCAATCCATCCCAATCCCGCTTTTGCAGCCCAGGCGCGGTCAAGTACAGGGGCCGAATCAGTAAAAACACGACCTTCCAGAGATGGGTAAATCTCTTCTTTGATAAAATCGAAAAGTTCCTGGAGTTTTTCTTTTATGACAAAATGGTAATCCTTTCCATAGGCATATCGCGCCAGTTTAGGGGCTTTTTTGTCTTGCTGTTCTTCCTGTGGTTTGTAATTTATTAAAACCGAAATGACGCTTTTAGCACCTTCAACAAGCATGGCTGGATTAACCCGTTTTTCAAAATGATTATTCATATAGCCCATGCCGGCCTGAAAGTCATTATCAAGCCACTCTTTAAGCCTTGATTCATCTTGGTTTAATCGCTCAACCATGGCATAGCCAACATCTGAAAATCCTAATTCAAAGGCCTTCTCCTTTATTTTTTGATGATATGCCTGACTAATGATACTCATTACCCAATAGTGATACCTTGTTCTTTAGCCTGATGAATAATGGCTGTTTTAAGTTTATGGATAGTGTCTTCTTCCAGGTGTTGATATTCAAATTGATAATCACCGTCACTGAGTTTTATCCGAATAGCTGTAACATTGATTTGGATTTCCGAAATGTCACTCCATTTTGCTGTTGTCTTTGTTTTGAAAAGGCCTGGCTTTACAGTGATACCTTCATCGTCAATATTGATGTAGCGCTTAAAGATTAAACTAATCAGGTTGAGTCCGGCACCCATAATAGCATAGTATACACCAAATAAAAACAATAACACCAGCTGATAAGGTTGAAATCGTGTAATGGCCGAAAAGAAGTAAATGTATATGGTAGCTGCCATCATGATAACACCAAGAATTAATCGCAGATAATTTATCGGTGTTCTTTTATTTAAACTAATAAATAGAGGTTTCATATTTATAAATTAGTATCAAGATATAAGTATCAAGACTCAAGACTGATTTACACGACGCACAAAGTGCTTTAATCATTTTCCTGTGTGGTTAATACTTAATCATGAATGTTTCATGTGTGTGAAATTGGATAATTAAATTTTACATGCTCGTTTCATATATAAGATATGATTGATAAAAATAAAGCCCTCGAAAGAGAGCTTATATTAATTTTCTGTTTTATTGTTTATAACAAACCAAGCTCAAGCAAGGCTTCTTCCGAAAGCATGTCCTTGGTCCATGGAGGATCAAAAGTCAGGTTTAAATCAACGCTGGTGATACCATCAATAGCTGCCACTTTCTCCTGCACTTCTTCAGGAAGTGATTCTGCTACCGGGCAATTAGGCGATGTTAAGGTCATTACAATTCGAGCTTTCCCTTCCTCGTTTACATCAATCTCATAAATCAAACCTAAGTCATATACATTAACCGGGATTTCGGGGTCAAAAATAGTTTTGATGACTTTGATTATCTCTCCTTCTAATTGTAAAAACTCGTTGGCCATTTTTCTCTAGCTTTTAGCTGTCAGCTTTTAGTAGCTGGCTTAATTTAAAATTCGTTTTAAATTCGGACTTAGTACTTTAGTGCTTCGGACTTTATTAGCCCATCTTCGCTTTAAATGCAACAGCGTATAAGCGCATTTGTTTCATCATTGACAGTAACCCATTTGAACGGGTAGGAGACAGGTGGTCTTTCAATCCAATCTCTTCGACAAATGTTAATTCGGTATTCAGAATTTCATCTGGTGTTCTGCCAGATAAAACACGGATAAGTAAGGCAATGATTCCCTTTGTAATAATGGCGTCGCTGTCGGCTGAGTAGATGATCTTATCGCCATCTAATTCTGCGTGTACCCATACTTTAGACTGACAACCTTCAATGAGGTTTTGCTCCAATCTCCATTCGTCTTTAAAGCCTTCAAGGTCATTACCTATTTCAATCAGATAAGAATATTTATCCATCCATTCATCAAAGGCAGAAAACTCTTCAATGATTTCTTCTTGTATTTCGTTAATTGTCATCGTCTGTTAATTGTGAAATTGTATGCTGCAAAATTGATAATTAATCATGAATCAGCCAAACAGTTGAGCAATGCGTTCTATGCCTTCGCAAAGCTTATCAATTTCTTCTTTGGTATTATAAATAGCAAATGAAGCACGGATCGTTCCCGGAATGTTGAAAAACTGCATTAACGGTTGAGCACAATGATGTCCGGTTCTCACTGCAATGCCCATTTTGTCGAGCATGGTTCCCAGATCAAAGGGATGAATATCTCCTATTAAAAAGGAAACGACACTGGTTTTCTCTTTAGCAGTTCCAAAAAAGCGAATGTTCGGAATATTCGAAAGTTTTTCTGTTGCATACTCCAATAGTTCATGCTCATACTTTGCAATGTTGTCAAGTCCTATTGATTGCACGTAATCAATTGCGGCGCCAAGTCCTACAGACCCTGAAAAGTCAGGTGTGCCGGCTTCGAATTTAAACGGTAGCTCATTGAATGTGGTTCCTTCGAAAGAAACTGTTTTAATCATTTCACCACCACCATGGTATGGTTCCAGTTTATTAAGCCACTCTTCCTTTCCGTATAGTACACCGATTCCCGTAGGAGCATATAATTTGTGGCCGCTGAAAACATAAAAGTCACAGTCAAGGGCTTGTACATCAACATTAACGTGCTGAATGGCCTGGGCACCATCAATTAAAACCGGAATATCTTTGCTATGTGCCAGGTCGATAATCTGCTTAATTGGATTGATGGTTCCTAATGCATTTGAAATATGAGCAATTGAAACTAACTTGGTTTTATCATTTATCAGCTCATTCAGATTGTCCGTTATTAACTCTCCATCCTGGTTGATAGGGATGTAACGTAGTTTTATTCCTTTGCGTTTTTCCAGTAACTGCCATGGGACAATATTTGAATGATGTTCAAGTTGACTAACAAGAATCTCATCCCCTTCATTTAAAAAGGTTTCACCAAAGGAAGATGCAATAAGGTTAATTGATTCGGTTGTTCCCCGGGTGAAAATTACCTCGTGAGAGTGTTTGGCATTGATGAACTCCTGAACCTTGAGGCGGGCATTCTCATGTGCCTGTGTGCACACATTACTTAAATGGTGAACGCCGCGATGAATATTACTATTGTATTTCTGATATACCTCTGATACGGCATCAATCACTACCTGTGGCTTATGTGTTGTTGCAGCATTGTCAAAATAGACCAAAGGTTTACCGTGAACTTGCTCATTCAAAATCGGAAAATCATTACGTATTTGCTCAATGTTAATAGTCATTGTTCATGGTGTTTAAATATACCAAGAAGACACGAAGTACACCAAGAGGATGATCTTGTGTTCTTTGTGTCTTTGAGGTAAGAATCAATATGCCTGGTTCTTAATGAACCTATTTTTTAGTTTACAAACAGCTTACACTAGTTCCTTGCTGGCCACAAACAACACATGAGTCACATTTGTCAAATTCACCTCTGAAGCGTTTTTCAACAAGACTTCTGATGTTTTCTTTTAATGGCTCTACTCTTATTTTCTCAATAACCTCATATGCAAAAGCAAACATTAATAAAATGCGTCCTTCGTTTTCATTAATACCTCGCGCTCTTAAATAGAACATGGCTTCGTCATCCAACTGACCAACCGTGGCGCCGTGGCTACATTTAACATCATCGGCATAAATTTCAAGCTGAGGTTTGCTGTTTATTTTCGCATTATCTGTTAACAGCAGGTTGTTATTACTTTGGTATGCATTGGTTTGCTGAGCATCAGGCTGAACAAGTACACGACCTGTAAAAGCTGCTGAAGCAGAATCGTCCATAACTCCTTTAAATAGCTCAAAGCTTTGACAATGCGGCTTTGCATGATCGATAAAAGAGTAGTTGTCAACATGTTGGTTCTTATCACTCAGGTAAAGTCCATAAACATGACTTTCGCAATGTTCATCGTCCATATTAACCCTGATGTTATTACGTGTTACCCCCGAATGAAGTGTTAGGCTGTTGGAAAGTACGTTTGAGTGCTTTTTTTGCTTAATGTACATACCTGACACCTGGGTCGTAAGGTTGTGCTGATTTTGTATATTATATATATCAAACACGCTGTTTTCACCTGCAAAAACTTCTGTCAGGTTGTTGATAACAAACTTTTGTGGAGAAATGGTATGGTCACAAAGCATGACTTTGGCCTGCGCATTATCTTCAACAATAACCAGGTTTCGTTGAAACACCAGACGGTCATTATCACCAGTCATGATGTTGACTAACTGAATGGGTTTGTCAACCACTATGCCTTTCGGGATATAGATAAAAGCTCCGTCTTGTGCGAAGGCAGTATTCATGGCTGCCATGGCATCACTGTCGACAGGCGCATTGCTGTTGTAATGCTTTTCAAATAATTCAGGGTGCTCATTGGCTTTTTCGCGTATGCTGCCAATAATTACACCATCAGGTAATGCACTTGCTTCATCTTGTTGTGCAAACCAGCCATTAATTAAAAAGATGTTGTAAGTATCCAGATTGGGAACACCGCAATTAAATTTGTCAGCAGAGCCGTTAATGGCTGCTTTTGAATCAAATGCAATGTCAAACGAGCCTTTAAAGTAAGGTTGCAGATTGGTGTACTTATATTCTTCAACCTTATTGGATGGAATCCCTTTGTCTATGAATGATTCAAAGGCTTTGGTCCTTGTTTCATTCATTCTTTTGGGTGCACCATTTTCTAAAAGAGACAGATTCTCTTTGAATAACTGGCTATATTCATCTTGCAGATTGACTATTCGGCAAGTTTTATTCATAATCTTATGATTTAGTATTGAGTATCAAGTACAAAGTATCAAAATGATTTGCATCGTGTGAATAATGATTGATTACGAGTTGCTTTCGTGCCCGCTGCTTTGTACTCACTACTAAAATTAATCTTCAAACTCTTTCTTAATCCAGTCGTAGCCCTTTTCTTCAAGCTCATGAGCCAATTCTTTGCCGGCAGACTTAACAATGCGCCCTTTGTATAATACATGCACATAGTCAGGCACAATATAATCCAATAAGCGCTGATAGTGTGTGATCACAATTGTTGATGTCTCCGGTGATTTAAGCTTATTAACACCGTTGGCAACAATGCGCAAAGCATCAATGTCCAGTCCTGAATCAGTTTCATCCAAAATGGCTAATTTAGGCTCCAGCATGGCCATTTGGAAAATCTCATTTTTCTTTTTCTCGCCACCCGAGAAGCCTTCATTTACAGATCGGTTAGTCAGGTTAGAATCTATCTCTACCAACTTTTTCTTTTCACGCATTAGTTTTAGGAATTCACTGGCAGAGTATGGGTCTTCTTCACGGTATTTGCGATGTTCATTAACTGCTGTTCTCATGAAATTGACCATGCTTACACCCGGAATTTCAACCGGATACTGGAAGCTTAAAAATAAACCTTCACGAGCTCTGTCTTCAGGAGCCAGGTCTAATAAGTCTTTCCCTTTGAAAGATACGTTACCTTCACTTACATCAAACTTTTCATTACCGGCCAATACCGATGACAAGGTACTTTTACCTGAACCATTTGGTCCCATGATGGCATGTACTTCACCAGGTTTAACTTCAAGGTTGATGCCTCTTAATATTTCTTTATCATCTATTTTGGCGTGTAAATCTTTAATGACTAACATATGTTGCTACTGTAAATGTTTCTAATTGTTGTTAATTGAATGTGGATTACCCCACGCTGCCTTCAAGGCTGATTTGTAATAGTTTTTGCGCTTCAACAGCAAATTCCATCGGTAATTGGTTAATAACTTCCTTAACGTAGCCATTAACAATCAGCCCTACTGCATCTTCGGTGCTCATGCCTCGTTGATTACAGTAGAAGATTTGATCTTCACCAATCTTTGATGTTGTTGCTTCGTGCTCTACCTTAGCTGAATTATTGGCTATTTCTAAATATGGGAAAGTATGTGCCCCACATTTATCCCCCAGTAATAAAGAATCACACTGACTGAAGTTTCTTGCGTTTTCTGCTTTCTTAGATACTTTAACGAGCCCTCTATAGCTGTTTTGACTTTTACCTGCAGAAACACCTTTAGATACAATCAGACTTCGGGTGTTTTTGCCAAGGTGTATCATTTTTGTACCTGTATCGGCTTGCTGGAAATTATTCGTTACAGCTACGCTGTAGAATTCACCAACAGAATGGTCGCCTTGCAGAACACAGCTTGGATATTTCCAGGTAATAGCTGAACCGGTTTCAACCTGGGTCCATGATATTTTAGAATAATCGCCCTTGCAGATACCTCGCTTGGTAACAAAATTATAAATACCACCTTTTCCTTCTTTATCGCCAGGATACCAGTTTTGAACTGTAGAATATTTTACTTCAGCTCTCTCCATGGCAACAATTTCAACAATAGCGGCATGCAGTTGGTTTTCATCTCGCTGAGGTGCTGTACAGCCTTCAAGGTAACTTACGTAACTGTCATCGTCGGCCACAATCAGAGTTCTTTCAAACTGGCCTGTATTCATGGCATTAATACGGAAGTATGTAGATAGCTCCATTGGGCAACGTACACCTTTAGGAATATAAACAAACGAACCATCACTAAAGACAGCGGCATTTAACGCGCCAAAGTAATTATCCTGATGAGGAACAACAGAACCCAGGTATTTCTTAATTAAATCAGGGTATTCCTGAATAGCTTCACTGATTGAGCAGAAAATAATACCTTTCTCAGCCAGGGTTTCTTTAAATGTTGTTTTTACCGACACACTGTCAATAACAGCATCTACAGCTACACCAGCCAAAACTTTCTGTTCGTCCAGCGGAATGCCTAACTTGTCGAATGTTGCTTTCAATTCCGGATCAACATCATCCATGCTTTCCAATTCAGGTTTCTTTTTTGGAACAGCGTAATAAATGATATCGTTAAAATCAATTTCCGGGATATTAAGGTGTGCCCAGTCTGGTTGTTTCATTGATTGCCAGTGGCGAAATGCCTTTAAACGAAATTCAAGCATGAATTCCGGCTCTTTCTTTTTTGCCGAAATCAGGCGAACGATATCTTCGTTCAAACCTTTGGGAAACTCTTCCATTTCAATATCGGTATAAAACCCATATTTATATTCCCCACCGGTTACTTCTTCTAATATTTTATCTTGATCTTCAGCCATATTATACATTAACTCATGTTCGTCATACTAACAACGAAGCATATTTTAAGTTCATTGTGGATTTTAATTCAATAATTATTGGATTGATTGGTTATTGGAAGCGCAAAAATACACAATTATTTAGATTAAATAAAAGCAAAAATTACCGAATTATATGCTTTACGGCATCTATCAATGCTTTAGTATTCATGCCGCTTTGGCTTTGTTTAATTAATTTATTGTGCAAGGGTTTTATTACTTGAAATTGCAGCTTTAGGCAACAAAACAAGTACTTTTATTACTTAAATAAAAATTAACCAAACTTTAAATCTGAGGCATTGCCTGGTAAGATAAAGCCACCTGGTCGTTGGTCTAATATTTTTTTATACATGCCTTTGGCCATGCCTTGCGCTCTTTTTTTTGCTTTATCAGCCATTTCTCCTTCAAATAACTGGTCAATGGTTTCAGACCAAAGTTCAACCCAGCGATCAAAATGCTTGGTGGTAATGGCTTGTTTAAAGGCTTTGTCCACACCGTTGTGAGCTTTAGCCGGATTGCCATCAAAACCTTTTACTTCCATAAGGTTAAGTTCCCAGAATGCAGTGAGTAGTTTGTAGTGTTTTTCCCACTCATCTTCATTCGGAATCATTTTGTTAAAAAAAGGACCTAACAGATCGTCAATTTGTATTTTGCTATAAAACTTCCTAACTAAAAGCTCTATGTCATTTCTTGTTTGTAATTTTGATTTAGTCATGCGTGAATCATATTATGTATTTTCAAAACAGAAGATGCCGACTATTGTTTAATTAATCCATTCTAAGATTGAATTATGCCTGATTTTGATGCGAATCAATTTGCTGAGTTAAGAAGCAAAATTAAAGGGGAGCTGGACATTGATAATGTAACACGTCTTGTATACAGCACTGATGCGTCAGCTTATTTTGAAAAGCCACTGGGAGCCGTTCTTCCACGCGATACCATTGATGTTCGCGAGGTTATTTTGTTTGCTCAGAAACATCACTTAAACTTAATACCACGTGCTGCTGGAACTTCATTGGCCGGACAGGTTGTAGGTGCTGGATTAGTTGTCGATGTTGGTCGGCACATGAATAAAATACTTGAGGTAAATAAAAAGGAAAAGTGGGTGCGTGTTCAGCCTGGAGTTGTTCTTGATGAGCTAAACAAATACCTCGAAGACTATGGTTTATTTTTCGGACCGGAAACCTCAACATCTAATCGTTGTATGATTGGGGGGATGGTTGGAAATAATTCGTGTGGTGCCCATTCCTTAATATATGGCAGTACACGAGATCATACTCTGGAGCTTAAAGGATATCTCAGTAATGGCGACGAAGCTGTCTTTAAAGCCATTCAACAATGGGAGTTTGATCAAAAGTGTCGGGAGGAATCTTTTGAGGGAGAAATTTACCGTTCAATACGTGATATCTTAACGACAAAAGAAAACAGGAAAAGTATTCGAAAAGAGTTTCCGCATCCCGATATTCATAGAAGAAATACAGGATATGCACTGGATTACCTAATTGATGCCTATCCTTATAAGGAAGAAGGTGGGCAGTTTAATATGTGTAAACTGTTGGCCGGATCAGAAGGTACCTTATTCTTTACTACAGAAATAAAGCTCAATCTAATAGACTTGCCACCCAGGGAGAAAGGTTTGGTTTGTGTGCATCTTAATTCTCTGGAGGAAGCTTTGGAGGCTAACCTGGTTGGGCTGCAGTTTGCCCCGGGAGCTATTGAGTTAATGGATAAAGCCATAATGGACCTGACAAAAAAGAATGTGCTTCAAAATAAGAACCGTTTTTTTGTAGAAGGTGATCCTGAAGCTTTATTATTGGTTGAATTTGCCCGTCACAACAAAAATGAGATTGAAGAGCTGGCCAATAATTTAATAGCAGCCTTGCAAAACAAAGGGTATGGTTATGCTTATCCTGTGCTGTATGGCGCTGATATTAACAAGGTCTGGAATCTGCGAAAAGCCGGTTTAGGTGTTTTAGGTAATATGCCTGGTGATGAACGTCCTGTTCCTGTAATTGAAGATACGGCTGTTCGCCCTGAAGATTTACCGGCTTTTATTGCAGATATAAAAATCATGCTCAATAAATATGGTAAAGAATGTGTGTATTATGCACATATTGGAACCGGGGAATTACATCTGCGTCCTGTGTTGAATATGAAAAAGGAGCAGGATGTTGAGCTGTTTTATCAGATAGCAAAAGATACGGCAGAAATCGTTAAGCAATATAAAGGTTCATT
>JAKSBD010000233.1 GCA_022361295.1 Bacteroidales bacterium | reverse complement strand
TGTACCGCATGCAGCAATAATAATGCGCTTTGCCTGACTTAGTTTAGGCAAAATATCTGCAATACCGCCCAAAAATATTTTTGAATGATCTATAGCAATACGGCCGCGGAATGTATCTTCAATTGATATAGGCTGTTCATAGATTTCTTTAAGCATAAAATGCTCAAAATCTCCTTTATCAATTTCATCAATGGTTAGGTTAACCTTCTGAATCTTTGGCTTAAGAGCATCATTTTCTATGCTTTTAAGCGTCAGGTTATCTTTTTTGATTACCGCTACCTCTTCATCATTCATGTAAATAACCTGATCGGTATATTCAACGATTGGTGTTGCATCTGAAGCAAGAAAATACTCCTTCTCGCCAACTCCAATTACCAACGGACTACCTTTTCGGGCCGCGATAAGCTGATCTTTTTCATCCGTGCAGGTAATCACCAAACCGTAGGCTCCAACTACTTTTGTAAGTGCCAGACGAACGGCCATTTCTGCATTTACCTCTTTATTGATATAGATATTTTCAATAAGGTTAGCCAGCACCTCAGTATCGGTCTCACTCTGAAACTCATAACCCCGGCTGATTAATTCTTTTTTCAGATGGGCATAGTTCTCAATAATTCCGTTGTGGACAACAATAAATTTTCCATTCTGCGACACATGTGGATGCGCATTACTATCACTTGGTTCTCCATGAGTAGCCCATCGGGTATGTCCCATACCTATTGAACCAGATATAGATTTACCTTTGGTATGATTTTCAAGGTCTTTGACTTTTCCCTTACACTTGTAGACATTGATTTCACTGTTTATAAGTGCTAGTCCGGCGGAGTCATACCCCCGATATTCTAAGCGTTGTAAACCCTTAACAATAATTGGGTAGGCTGTTCTACCTCCAACATATGCAACAATTCCACACATAGTTCTTATTTCTTTGTATCTGTATTTTTCTACTTTTAAGCAATTCTTCTTTAATACTGTAAATGAAAAAAGAGGAACCCATTAAGGAGTTCCTCTTCAAACAAATGTGTGTTATACCGATAAAGGCGCAATACCTTTTTGCTATTTCAATAAACTTTCCGGTGCTAAATTGTCTTTTTCAATATCTTTGAAATACTTATAAGTCCCAACCTTTAACTCGTAGGTTGCTGCCTCATCACAAACAATAACACCTTTAGGATGCATTTGTAATGCACTAATGGTCCACATATGATTGACTCCCTCTTCTACAGCATGTTGCAAAGCTCTCGCTTTGTTATGACCATTTACAATAATCAGCACCTCTTTTGAATCCAAAACCGTACCAACGCCAACAGTTAAAGCTGTTTTAGGCACTTTATCAGGATCATTATCAAAGAAACGCGAATTGGCTAAAATGGTATCATAGGTTAACGTTTTAACCCTTGTTCGGGAACTTAATGACGACGCCGGCTCATTAAAAGCCAGGTGTCCGTCAGGACCAATACCGCCTAAAAACAGGTCGATACCTCCCAGTTCCTTAATTTTATCTTCATAACGCTGGCACTCTGCCTCTGCGTCTTCTGCCCTTCCATCCAACAAGTTGGTATTTTCAGGCTTTATATCAATATGATTGAAAAAATTCTCCCACATAAAGGTGTAATAACTTTGGGGATGCTCGCGCGGTATTTCACGGTATTCATCCATATTAAAAGTTACTACATTTTGGAAAGATACTTTTCCTTCTTTATTCAGTCTTATTAGTTCTTTGTAAGTCCCCATTGGAGACGAGCCCGTTGGCAATCCAAGAACAAAAGGCCTGTCGCCCTGGTGCTTGTTAATTTTTTGAGCAATGTAACTTGCTGTCCATGAAGAAGCCAGTTGATAATCCGGCTCGATGATTAATCGCATAGTAATCTATTTAAGGTTTATTCTCTACTTTAAGAGGATAAGCCTTTCTTTCAGTTCTTCAGCCAATCTGCTTTTTTCCCTGATGTGATTACTTATATCTTGCACGGACGGATGCTTCTCAAACTCACCTCGCACCTGCTCAAAGTCAGATAGACGAGTTTCTTCGGAACCATCAATACCAAAGCCCGTTTGGTTATTCAATGTGAATTCCTTGTGAGCGTCAGCATATACCATATTATCCAGATCAATTACACATTTCTTCCAGTCATCTACGAAAGACAGAATCTGATCGATTTCAGCTGTTTGAAAATCCAGACCGAATTCGTCTTTAAATACTTTCAGACACCATGTCCATGCATAATCAAAATAGTTATCATGCAACAAAGCATATCGGTTATTGAGTTCATCCAAATCCGATATGTTGTCATTTTGTAAATCATCAAGCAGGGTCATTACCCTCTCTTTGGGAACAAGCAAACCAGCCATGTCTATCCACTCCCCAATTCCATATTCGGAAGTTTTCGAAAGGCTTTTTCTTAATTCACTTAACGATTCAAAGATAACATCTTCCAGCTTTTTTATCAGCGCATTGCCTAAAAATTTTATAATTCCCGTATTATATAGCTGAATTCCACGCTTTAACGATGTATTGGCTATCTTAACACTATTGTACATGTAATAGTCAGACGTCATACCCGAAGAGACCATCAAATCTTTCAAAACCTTTTTACCATTAATCATTTTTTGGATGGTAAAAGGACTCAACAGATTGAAGTTAATGAAATCCAACAACTTATCATCAGTTCTCTTGTCTCTCTTGGGCCATTTTCTGGCATCACGAATGGTACCTACACTCCGCAAATTAACACCTGGCGCGAGTATACTTTCATCTTTATTTTCGATTAAATAAGAAAACGGAAGCTGGGAAGTATCCGGATTACGATAATGTCGTCCCATCACTAATGAGAAAGCACCTATTCGAGCCGGCCACAATAGGTAGGAATCACTGGTTGTTTTAGAGCCTCGCTCTACAACACCTTGATGAATAGGACCCAGTTTATACATATGGTTGCTCTGATTGGAGCCACTGCCTGCATTCATAAACGAGAAATAACCGGCAATCAACAGTGTTGATTTATGATGCGTTACGGTATATGGACCTGCAAAAATGGAGCAAGCCTCTCCATGGAATCCCTGACAATTAGCAAAGAAAACAGAATTCTCAGCAGAATAATGTTTCCCAAGTTCACAACCTTGTCCTATGAAACATTTCGATAGCAATGAACTATCACTAACCGTACTTCCCGAGGCTGCAATAAAATCCTCAGCAATGACTCCTGGCCCAAAGTAACTTGGTGCTTTATCTGAACTATTAATTGTACCGTTACATAAACGATAGATTCCTTCCACTTTAGCATGTGGACCTATATTGGTATTTATTATTGTCCGGCAATTTATCAGCTGAGCTCCCTGATGTATGGATCCCATCGAACTACAAATACCTTGACAATACTTATCAATAAGCTTCTGCAACTTCTCAATTACGACTGGCTGATGGCGATACATAGCCATTATATAAGCAGTATGAGCCGATAATTCATTATATATGGATATCTCACGACCTCCTGCTTCATTCAAAGCCGACACCTGAACTCCATTTCCAAAACAGTTCTCTTTTTCTGAAATAATGGAATCCACATTTTCAATCACAACATCAGACTGAATATGATAATTGGCTATGTGATTTTTAACCTGATTAATATAGGCGTCTGACTCAACGATACAATTATGGATGGTGGCATTGGAGATACCGGCTTTCTTTTCTACCCCTCCCGGAAAGGTAAAGGTGCGATTGAAACAACCCAGTTTCACCTCACCTGAAAGGGAAACGTTTCGTAATGTTATGGCATCAAAACCATCAATAACATAAACTTTATTCCAATCTGCGCATATGCAATTTCGTGCTTCAAGCACAGTTATTTCATCTTGGGTTAACGCCCGGTATTTGTTCATTCTCTCAGCTATACGGTAATTATAAAGCTAATGTATGAAAGAATTGAATATGACTGCAATACAAGAATGAAAAGAAAGCTTAATATAATAAAATCGCCAATGACTTACTCAAATGCAAAGGATTAGAAAGTAGTATTTTTGTCATACATAAGACATTTTGCTTTCGTTTTGGATTGTTTACTTTTGTTTTGATCAAAAAACGGGATACACTAACAGTGCATCCCGTTTTATATTATCAGAGAAAGAAGAATTATCTAGGTCTATATTGATAGTACTTAACATTCATCTTCATTCTTTTATCAACTTGTTCGCCACCAACTTCCACTTGCTCATTATCTTCAGAACCACTGTATAATATTACACGTTGAAAGTTTGCAGTTGTATTATCAGGGCCTATAAAGAAGACTTTGTCGTCTAAGTCGGCACCGTCTTCATAACGCATAATGTAATTAAAATAATCGGCGCGCATAATAAATCGGTACAGGTACTCAATATCTCCGTTATCATTTAAACGGCGCACTTGCTCTCCTGAACCCACACTATTACCCTGGCTATCGGTTGTACCAAATACAGGAACAGATACCTCGTTTCCATTGACCACAATTTGGTATATTGGATCAACTAATTCATCTTTTTCATTTAGCCATTTTATATTAAGACGACTAGGTATTGGATAGCGGGCAACCGCTGCTGAATCCATCGCAGCTTCCATATAAAACTCTACATTAGATACCATATGATAGTCAATGGCATTGAATTGTTCAGCCTGAGCAGGATTACCGATTGAATCAACCCAAGTTAAAACCTCTTCAGGTAACTGCATTCGCATATAGCTACCCGCCATACCCTGGACATACAGTTTATCAGTAGATGGATCATTCAACTTAATGTCACTTTCAAGATCGTGAGTGTATCGGTTGAATCTAACATTTTCCAGGTTTACAGGGAATGAATAAGGACTTTGAACAATTGTTGTATCAGTTATCTCATAGGTATCATCGTCTACCTCTTTGTTAAACTTGCATTTACGAGAGAGATACAGCGTTATATTTGTTGCCAAATTATCATTACTCAGCAAATTAATTTTAGTTAATGAACCTGTACCACTTTCTCCCGAAGCAATATCAGCAGTAACATGAATACCATTAAAGAATTCTTTAAAAGCTGAGGTCGCTGCTAATGTACTCTCGTCTAATTCAAAAAATTCTTCTGCCCGATTTTCATCCAATTTAATACTCCAGGACTTGACTTGTGTAGTATGTCCATTAAAACCAGCATCCATAACTGTGTCGACTTTTGCAACGTCCCACAAATATCCAGGATTATTCCATAATTCTACAGGATTTGCCCATAAATTCAACCATGCCTCTTCATTCTTTAGAGAATCAGGCACTTCATTGTTTGGATGAACCACTGCCTCACCAATTTTAACAGGATTATATACGGACATATCATGATCGTTATAATACTCATCACCTACAATGCCAAGAGACGCATTCAACTCATACACCGTTAACTTTTGTTCAGAAAGCATATCTCCATACCAATTATTATACTGATATTGAAGATTCAATACTAAACTATCCAAAATCCATTCATCATAAGGAAATCTTGGATCGCCATTGTTATCAAACTTATAAAAAGTTATATCCTCATCTTTTTTATAAACTGTATCTTGCCCTGTACTTAAGCTCACTCCATAAATACTGTCCGGCTTGTAATACACTCTCCTTCCAATCGAAAAATCAGTGACAAAATCGGCTTTTGTAGCTCCAAAAACAGGATCAACAAACTCTCCGATTATTCCATAGGTAGCGTCGTCGGTACGAACATTGCCACCGTCTTCTGTTCTTGAAATATTTTGAGTGTTCAAAATATGACCTTCAAAGTTATGGCCTTTTATCATTTCACCATCAGGCAAAACATCGCCGGTTAATCGGGCAGGCTCATCTTTACACGATACCGTTAAAGAAAGAAGGCCAATCATAAATAATTGGCCAGCTGACAATAATATCTTGTTTAAAGAATAATTCTTCATACGTTTTTTTTCTTAGTCAAGTAAAGAATCATAGAATCCATTGTAAGCTTCCACGTAACTTTCCTCGTCGTGATAACCTAAAAATGGCTTTCCGGATTGTTTAATAAACTCACTAATCTCAGGATTTATTGTTTCACTACCCTGAATAACTCCATCAGACATAGAAATAGCTAACTTGGTAAGGTTCACATAATCGTTTCCTGTCATCACCTCTAAGTCACTATCTTCAACACCTTCAAGCTTTAATTTTTCTTTAAAGTTTTCACTCCAAAGGTTTTTAAAATCATTGTCGTATACAGTATAAACTACTTTTGAATTCGCGAAATGCGGATCTTCATTCATAGCCTTTTTTATGTACAAAGGAGCCAGCGCAGTAAACCATCCGTTACAATGTACCACATCAGGTGCCCAACGTAGTTTTTTAGTGGTTTCTAAAACACCACGGGCAAAAAAGATAGTTCGTTCATCATTATCTTCGAATTCATTCCCCTCTGAATCTACCAAAGTCGATTTGCGCTGGAAGTAATCTTCGTTATCGATAAAATAAACCTGCATACGAGCAGCCTGAATGGATGCTACTTTAATGATCAGCGGATGATCAGTATCATCTATTATTAGATTCATACCTGATAAACGAATTACTTCGTGTAACTGATTACGGCGCTCATTAATGCAGCCAAATCGCGGCATGAAAGTTCTGATTTCTTTTCCTAATTCCTGGATGCCTTGAGGAAGGTAACGACCTATTTTAGACATTTCTGTCTCGGGAAGGTAAGGTGTTATTTCTTGAGAGATGAATAAGACTTTTGCTTTTTCCATTATTATACTGGTAGAATATTTTTAGCAAACGCAAAAGTACGAAAAATAAACCACCTGACAAATAAAGCCCTTGCACGCATGCTGATATAACAATTTTTACAACAAAAAAACTAAGGTTCTGACCTACATTTTAACAAGGTTTTTGAATATTTTTAGGACATATGTGATAAGTATTTTATTACTTTGCCGAGCTAAATTTTATTGACCCATTTAAGCAGGCTTAACACCTGTTTATGTGCCAATTAAAAACATTAACCATGCAGGTAGTTAATACGGTTGAAAAACTACAACAACAAATTAGTGAAGCGAAAAAAAGCGGCCTTAAAGTAGGTTTTGTTCCAACCATGGGAGCATTACACAATGGCCATGTCTCTTTGGTCAAAAAAGCAGCCAATGAGAGTGATTTAGTTGTTGTTAGTATTTTTGTCAATCCCACACAGTTTAATAATTCGAAAGATCTTGAGCGTTATCCGCGAGATTTAAAAACAGATCTTGAAGCTCTTTCTAAAGTAAAATGCGACTTTGTTTTTGCTCCTTCTGTTGATGAAGTTTATCCCGAGGAAGATAATCGTCAGTTTAACTTTGGTGATTTAGAAACTGTAATGGAAGGAAAATATCGCCCCGGACATTTTAATGGTGTCGCTCAGGTTGTGAGCAGGCTTTTTCGCATGGTTACTCCTGATAAAGCCTTCTTTGGACTAAAAGATTTTCAGCAGCTGGCCATCATCAGAGCCATGACCAGGCAACTCAATTTACCTGTTGAAATAGTCCCCTGTGATACAATCAGAGAAAAAGATGGTTTGGCAATGAGTTCGCGGAACATGTTACTTAGCGATGCTCAGCGAAAAAATGCCCCGCTAATTGCCCGTACTTTATTTGAATCTTGTAACTTTGTCGCCGGTACATCGGTACAAGGTGTCAAAAAAAAAGTTGTAGACACTATTAACACTGATGCTGAACTTGATGTTGAGTATTTTGAAATAGTAGACGGATATACGCTACAGACTGTTGACAACTGGGATGAGAGTGACTACATTGTTGGTTGTATAGCGGTATTTGCCGGTGAAATTAGATTGATAGATAACGTGACATACAAATTATAGGGATCATGAATGTTGA
>JAKSBD010000175.1 GCA_022361295.1 Bacteroidales bacterium | reverse complement strand
TGCACAGTTGGCAAATGTTCGTTTCGATCGCCTACGTGACTTTTTCCAAATTGAGCAGTCGCATAGCCTTTGTCTTTTAATAACTCTGCCAGTGTAACATCTTCGGCCTGCATGCCTAAATGCGAGCCGGGCTGACCTACAGAAGTTAGTCCCGTACGAATAGGATATTGCCCTGTGATAAATGCGGCACGACCGGCAGTACAGCTCGGGTGTGCATAAAAATCGCTTAGCATCAGACCTTCTTTGGCAATGCGATCGATATTAGGTGTTTCAACTGCTCCAAGTCCTCGGTGATAGGCCGATATATCCATTGGTGCAACATCATCTGTTGTGATAACCACAATATTTGGCTTCTGACCAAAGGCCCAAGTGGTGCAGAGCAACATTGTTAGTATTGTTAATACTTTCGTTTTCATAATTTATAGTTTTAAGATGATTTTAAAGCTTTATAAATATGCTGAGTAATTTTTTAAATAGGAATTTTAAATACTGTTTTTTATTAACTCTGTATTAGCTCCACTTGTCATATTGTGGAGCCATACAGTTAAGAACATTCCTAAATAGTTAATTAATGTGGTTCAATGCTAGGTGGTAGTGGCTGCTCAACATTCTCCGGTGGTAAAGGTTGTACCGGTTGTTCGGGTTGAGGGTCGTCATCGTTACTACACGATACTAAACTCATACTGGCTACTATAGCCATGGCTGCGAATAAAAATCTAAATCGTTTCATCTTTCTAATTTTTTAAGTGGATAATGAACCCGTAATATGTATCAGAAATCCGGGTTAAAACTTACATTACAAAGATGAAGCGAAAGCAGCAGGGAATTATGAGGGCACGACGTACATTCAAAATTTACGTGTTTCACGTAAATACTCAATGCCAGGTCTAAAAAACACAAATCCCCTCATCAAATTGATGAAGGGAAATGTAAACTCAGATATTATCCAAAAATATCAGAATGATTGCTTTTAATGTGGTTCAATGTTAGGTGGCAACGGTTGCTCAATATTTTCCGGTGGTAATGGTTGAACCGGTTGCTCAGGTTGTGGATCATCATCGTTACTACACGATACTAAACTCATGCTGGCTACTATGGCCATTGCTGCGAATAAAAATCTTAACTTCTTCATCTTTCTAAATTTTTAAATGGACAACTAAAACTTACATTACAAAGATGCAGGGTATGCGGCAGCTACTTATGAGGGGAGCACATAAGGAATTAAAATACGCGAAACACCTAGTTGGAAAAGGTCCTACAAATCATCGAACAATTTGCGTTCGACCGCATATAAAACAAGGCCTGCTATGTTTTTACAACCTGTTTTATCAAGTAAATTACGCTTATGTGCTTCAACGGTTCTGTTGGATATAAACAGTTCATCAGCAATTTCAACGTTAGTTTTTTCTTTGCAAATCAGATGAAGTATCTCCTTTTCGCGCTTCGTTAGTGGTATTTCATTGACTAATCGTTGTTTGGGTGCAGGCTGAGCACTTAAGCCTTCCATAATTATATCAGTTACTTCCTGACTATAAAAATTCCTCCCTTGGTATACTGTTTCAATGGCTGTTCGCAATTCATCCTGGGTGCAATCCTTTAAAATATATCCTTTGGCTCCGGCTCCCAGCATTTTCTTGATGTTGTAGTTTTCGTTCATCATGGTCAGCGCCAGAATATGAATATGAGGGTGGTCCTGGTTGACTTGTTTGCACAATTCAACACCATCCATTTCAGGCATCATAATATCAGTCACCAAAACATCAATGTCATTTTCTTTTAAAAGTTCCAGAGCCTCTACCCCATTATTGGCTTCAGCCACTACTTCAAAATTATCTTTATCAAGAAATGCCTTTAAGCCTTGACGAATCATACTATGATCGTCGGCCAGTAATATTTTAATTGCTCCCATTTTTAAATTGTTAGTTCTAATAATAGCTGTGTTCCACGCCCAGGTGATGATTCAATCTCAAGATATGCGCCTATGGCTTCAGCTCGTGTTCGCATGCTATTTAACCCAAAAGTATCATTCGTTCGTTTGATATCAAAACCAACACCATCGTCTTCAATGGTCAAAGTCACTAAATCATCTCTTTTAAGTAACTGAATGGTGCATTCGTTGGCCTTAGCATACTTAATGACATTATTGACAGCTTCCTGCACTATGCGGTAAATCGTCATTTCATAAGCCAGTTGCAATCGAGACTCACCAAAATTGTGATAGTAATTAATGTGTACTGATGCAGATCCGTCCAATGCACTGACCAGTGCTTCTATTGCCGGTGCCACCCCATTTTGATCAACCACCTTGGGCATCAGGTTATGGGCCAGTGTTCGACTTTCAGTAATTGCTTTTTTAAGGTAACTATAGCCGGTCTGATATTTGTCGGCCAACTCTTTGTCATCAATAGAGATGGATGAGCGCACCTTCTCGAAATTAAGCAATGACGTTGACATGGTTTGTTGCAAACTATCATGAATATCTCTTGCAATACGACTTCTTTCCCTGTCTTCTGTTTCCAGAATAGCATTCATATGCTGCTCTTCCCTCTTAACACTTTCGGTTATATCGGTGAATATACCGACAATGCGAATTGACCGGCCTTGTTCATCTTTTGATGAGGACGCCCGGCATCGATACCATTTTAATGAATTGTTCTTTTCATACAACCTGATATCAATGTTTAGTGGAGTATCCTTTTCAATGTGTTCTGTCACATGCTCTTTAAATCGCTCCAGGTCATCATGATGAATGCGCGAATACACAAAATCGATGGATGGTTTAATTTCATCCTGAGCAAAGCCAAATAACTTCATACTTTTGGGCGACCAAAAAAGAGTTTCCTCTTTCACATTATAATCCCAAATAATGGCTTCGGCCCCTTTTACCGCGAGTGTAAACCGCTCTTCGCTCTTCTGCAGTTTACCAGATGTTACCTTAAGATCTTCAACACCTTGCCTAAAAAGTATATCTTGTTTTTCTTCACGTTTTATTCTTCGCCATATGAGGTAAAACGCTATCAATGCAAACAGTATAACGCTAATAAGAAACCATAATACCAGGCGGTATAAACGAAACCCTTCTGCAATATTGGCCTGCCACTGCTCATTTGTTTGTTCTTCAATATGCCGCTCAAAGTTTTGTATAACATCTATCAACTCTCGCTTGGTCGATAAGTATTTTTCGCCGCTTACTATATCCAGTGCCAACGATCGTCGCTCATCAATTCGTGAATCGTTCTCGTCATTAATAAGGCTCATGGCTGAGGCTTCCATGCTATTTAATTTTGTTGCCAGCCTAATGGCTTCCTCCAGAATTTGATACTCCTCATTTCCAAAACCCAGGCTCATCAAGCTGTCTTTCAACAGTTCAAACCCTCTTTGTTTAACTGGAAATCTGTAAGTTGATAATTTTCTAACTTCCTGGTAAGCATTGTACCACATTGTATCTCCTGTAATAACGTAATTGAGGCAATTGTATGTTAAATCTTCATTGCGTTCCTGGACATGGTCACTAATTTGTATCGAATGAAATTGGCCGATCTGACTCTTTCCAAAATCAACCCGGTTTTTAAATAATCCAAAGAAAGCAATCAGAATAATAAACAGGAAAGTTATTAACAAGCTAAACAATACGATGAAGGCAGATTTTATTTTAAACATATCCATCAGTAAGGAGTGTGAATGATATATGTAAAAATAAAATGAATATTGCTTTTAATACTACAATCCCGATGGTTATTTGACACTGACAATAAATTAACCAGAGTTCGACATTAAATTTCGACCTCAGTTTAAATTATATTTTCTCATTACCGTGCTCAGAAGTTGCAGAGCGAATTATACCGATTCAATACCTCACCATAAAAAAATGACGTCTGCCATTATGTCAGCCACATTGAATATACACTAGCAAATATACGCATTTTACCACCATCGCAAACACATTCGTATAATTCTGTATTTGTGTACATTACAACCCTCCACCACCCTTACCAACCTTACTTTTAACACCTTTTGTCATACTAATTTTACCTATAAAAAGTTCGCACTTTTACCCATTAAATTTTCGCAAAAAAAGAACATGAACTACGCAATATGCTAAGAGAGATATGATTTTTACTTCTCACCTTTATAAGGTCTAATCAATTAAAGATCTAATGAGGATACTTGTACGAAAAGTGAAATTTGAGCTAATACATTTTCTTCAGATTTCAATAGTTAATCGGTGGGATGGAAGGCGCAAGTCTT
>JAKSBD010000516.1 GCA_022361295.1 Bacteroidales bacterium | reverse complement strand
AATGTTGATATGGTCAGTTGAATGCTACAGGTTCACATGCCTGCATACACCTTAAGCCGAAAGGTGTAAAATAAGACTAAGTCATATATTTTACGCCATTCGGCATAGTTCCATCCTTTGCTGGAAGGCAGAATAAGCGCTTTATGCACTTATTTCAAATATTTTTAAATTGCTTTAATCTTCTTGCAGAGATAAATCAAGATGCGCTGCCTTTTCTGATTTATAAAGTTGAGCAATACACTTTTCACATAATGCTCTACCTCTTGTTGCGCATAGTATTCTCGTATTCTCCTCGTCCTCACAAACAAATAAAGGCGTATCTGCTTTCTCAGAGAAATGCATACCATTGCATAATGAATTGGACTCCACTTTGCATGTTCCATTTTCGTCTTTCCATGAATTGAAAAGGTGCAGCTCCTGAGTATCATTCTGTTCGAGTAATGTATACAGCTTTTTGTTTTTCATTATTTCTCAAATTATATACGTTATATCAGTTAATAGCATAAAGCAGAAAACGTAACACATTATTTTTGTGGCGTTATATAATATTGCGATCTAAAGATCAGTAATAGAGCTTTATAGGATATATGAAAATTTTACGCGTGCATACTAGTAGAGGTGATGCTCACACAATGTATTAACATTTGATTCACAAATATGGCTAAGCAATCAGGAAAATAAATAAGTGTTAAACTTATTGCAGGTAAATCTTTATTTTAAAGAAGAATGGTGAGTTGTGAAAGCAGCGCATGGCAGGTGTTTTAAGCAATTATCCGCCTTGGTTTTATGGTGAATGAAGTTAACTATTTGTCTTGATCAGATGAACTTAGCTATTTCCATCTTTCTTTCAAATAAGTATATTGTATATCGTGCAATATAATTTGCTGATCAGGTATTCGTTCATTAAAACTGATAATATGCCAATTTATATGGACAGGCATGACTTGCCGGGCGTCACAGCTAAAGATGTTGCTGAAGCACATCAGAAGGATTTAAAAATACAAGATCGATATGGGTGCCGTGCTATTACCTATTGGTTTGATGAAGAAAGACAAACAGCCTTTTGTTTAATTGAGGCCCCTGATAAAGGAGCTGTCAAAGCAATGCATGAACATGCACATGGTTTAATTCCACATCAGATTATTGAGGTGAATAACAATGTTGTAGAATCTTTTTTGGGACGAATTGAAGATCGTCAGGTGGCAGATCAACAAGAACCATTTATCGAAAATGAATCTGCATTCAGAAGTATTTTAGCATCTAATGTTAAGTATCCCAGAGGTATGCAACAGAATTTGACAAAGCATTCTTTTGTTTTGAATCAACGCCGGTATCATGAAGTAGTGAGGCAAATGATTGATAAGTATGACGGGAGACTAGCTGAGCATAGCGAACAGTGTATTTTATGTTCTTTTGTTTCCGCTTCACAGGCAGTTGCATGTGCACTGGAAATCAGAAGCAGCTTTTTGCAGAATGGCAGGCAAACCGGCAACCCCATGTCTGTTCAATTTGGTATTTGTGCAGGTAGCCCCATTGCCCAAAGTGGGGACTTCTTTGGCAAAACCATTCAACAGGCCAGGAATATGTGTTACATATCTGGTAAAAACGGGATTACCATGTCTTCTGGTGTGGCAGAATACTGTCGTAAAAGCAACATTAGCAGCCTTGAAAAGGAAAATGTAGTCATTATAAAGCGATCAGAGGAAAACTTTATTGAGCAACTATTTCTCATAATGGAGGATTGGTGGAAAAAGGAAGGATTTAAGCTGGATAACCTGGCCCGGGAATTAGGGATTAGTAAATCTCAACTCTATCGTAAAATAGTGGCATTGATAAACGTATCACCAAACGATTTTATAAAAGAATACAGGCTGGGCAAGGCCTTGGTAATGATCGGGGAAAAGGAACAAAGTATCTCGGAGATCGCCTATGAAACAGGTTTTAGCAGTCCTTCCTATTTTTCAAAATGTTTTAAGGAACGATTTGGTATTCTTCCATCATTGTATTTAAATGATATTGAAAGTGGTTGGTAATAACAATCAGATTTGAACCATATTGACCTAAAATTACCAGTCTTTGAATTGAATTTAGTAATTCCCGGCTTTTGTTCTGCCCTATATTCGCAGTAACAAAAAACTGTTGCCATGTAAAGCCTGCCAGGCACAAATAAATTGATTAAGAAATAAATACCTTATTGGATAAGGGCTTGTTATATGTGCTTTAGTAGTGATTGAAATACAGAGAGGAGGAAATAATATTTATATTCTGCATTTGCATTGTTAATTATTAACCTGAGGTCGAAACAAAACGCCGAACACAGGTTATTTAAATCAGATATTATGAAAATAGCAAAAGAAAATGTACCGGTTAAGATAAATACACCTGCAGCAATTGCACGCCAACAAACAGGTTTTGGTGATTCAACAGGTTATGGTGAAATTAGTGGTGAATATTTCTCCCTTTCAGCCGGGACAGATATATCGCCTCTACTTGAGGGACTAAAAGAAAACATGTGTCAGACACCTCACTGGGGATATGTACTTAAAGGTGAGATAACAGTTCTGTTTTCAGACAATACCAAAGAAACTGTTTCAACAGGCGATTTATTTTACTGGCCTCCGGGTCATACAGTCATTGCAGGTAAAGATTCAGATTTTGTAATGTTTAGTCCACAGGAAGAACACTGCGAAGTGATTGATCATATCCTGGGTAAAATGGCTGTTTCGTAATAAACTGAGATCGAAATTTAATGTCGAAATCAGGTTAATATGAAATAACAGATGAATAAAATTGAAAATGCCGGATGATGACCGCCTCCGGCTTTTCTTAGGATAAGTGGCTTATTGTATATTCTCAGACTATTGATTTATCCTAATCGCTTTTGTATGTTTTTAAAACCATCAATACTTCGCAAAGCAGCACTATCTTTAATAAGTGTTGTAAGGAAAGAAAGATAAGGATCAATAATATCGGCAGCTTTTTTAGCCAGTTCCAGGGCATACTCGTTCTCGCCCAGGGCTGCTGCCACGATTGCCAAATTAGAAGGTGGCAGGTATTGGTTACGATGTTTGTTGTTCATCTCGTCAAAGATATTTTTCGCTTTATCATATTGGTTCAGTTCCAGATAAGCCAATGCAGTTAAGTGCAGTATCCAGGCATGTTGCTTAGATATTTTCAAGGCAATTTTACATTGTTCAATCGTTTTCTCAGCTTTCCCAGACCATAGATAACAATAACCTAAACAATACCTGACAATTAATGAATCAGGATCCAGTTTCAGGGCACTTTCAGCGAATTGAATAGCTTCTTTAAATTGATCGTTAGTGGCCAGCATCAATGCAAAACAGCTTTGAGCATAAGAAGATAGAGGATCATTTTTTATGGCTAACCTGAATTGTTGAAAACCTTCGTTAACCCTTCCTTCTAAAAGTATAAGACAAAACATACTATACCATGCCCGGGCCTGCACATGATTGGGATTAATATCCAATGCACTTTCGAACTCTTTCTTTGCCTTCTCAAAGTTTCTGTCATGTAATAATGCGATTACAGCCGTTGTGTTGTGGGTTTCGCTTAGGCCAGGGCCAAATTCAACAGCGCATTTACCAGCCGGGATAGCTTCCCTCCAGCATTCTGAAGGAGATAAGTATCCGTGAAAACTGAGCATAACATATACATCGGCCAAACCTGAGTAGGCCAAGGCATAATGAGGGTCTGTTTTAATAGCATCTTTAAAGCATTGTAAGGCATCAAACAATGATGTACCACGCTTATAAAAAAGAGAACGGCCTTTATAGTATAATTGATAAGCTTTTACATTTTTGGTTTGTTGCCTAATGATCGGATTTGAATGATCGCCTTCAAGTGTCAGTTTTAACTGTTCTGCAATTTCATGCGATATTTCATCCTGAATCTTAAAAATGTCATCCAGCTCCCGGTCATATTTATTGGACCATAGGTGAAAGCCTGTTGAGGTCTCAATTAATTGTGCTGTAATTCGAATTCTATTACCTGATTTGCGAACGCTGCCTTCCAGAATTTTGCTAACGCCTAATGCATTACCTACCACTCGTAAATCTTCGTTTATTCCTTTAAAACAAAATGATGATGTTCGTCCTACTACAGTCAGGCTGGGGAATTGCACAATGGTATTGATTATTTCTTCTGAAATTCCTTCACAAAAATATTCTTGTTCAGGATCACTGCTCATATTGACAAAAGGTAATACAGCAATTGAAAGGTCTGGTATCTTTATTGGTTTTGGTTCAATGGCATTACCTTTAACAGAATTGGTAACATCCGTCTTTTGTGATACTTTTGGTTCATTTGTACCCTTTAACCACCCAGCTATATCTTTGGGTGCCGGCACTGTTAAACCCTTATTGGTTAAGGCATAAACAGGTACAGGACGTATCACATTTTTCAATTCAACCTCACCCAGAAATCTGGTTTTAAATAAATGATTGTTGTGTATGGTCTGAAATACGCTTGATGAAAATAATACCGAGCCAGCCTGTCCTAAAGACTCAATTCGAGAGGCAATATTAACGCCTTCGCCATAAATATTTCCATCTTTAAACAGGATCTCTCCGATGTGTATGCCAATCCGGAGCGGCACAATTATGTTCGTTTGTAAGGTTTTTTGAATCTTCAGGGCGCACTTTAATGCAAATGTAGTACTGGGGTAGATGGATAAACTGCCATCGCCATAGAACTGTATGAGCTCACCTTCGAACTCTGGTACTAATTGTTTAATCACCTTCTCATGATGTGTAACTTTCTTTATTGTCAGGTTTTCGTCCCTTCCCATCATGGAAGTATATCCCACGATATCCGTAAACATTATGGCTGATAACTTACGAATCGCTTTCAAGAGACAGTGTTTTTACAGGTTTAAATATATTACAGTACCGCTGTTGTAAACTTATTACCCTGATAATTGACCATGATATGACTTAGAGCCTTATTGCCTTATCGCTTAGAGAAACATTGCCAGTTACCAACTGTTACAAGTACCACACTTTACCAGTTAATTTTTTATAAATACCATTACCAGACTATGCAATTTAACCAATACCGATTACTATTCAAAATGCTTCTTTAGTGCGTTTCACTCCTAAAAACACTATAAATATGTATCGGCATTATACCAGTGCATTTTAATATTATAATGGTATAACATCATTGACAATATCCACTTGCTAAAGATGCCTAATTGTGGCTTTATTAAAAGTAGTATTTTGGAATACATTTCCTGTTATCTGAGAGTCATGACAGGATATTTTCCTGCAAGCTGCAGGGCGATTTCCAAACGTTTTGAAATACTCTCGCAAGCTGCAGGACGGTTTCCAAACGTTTTGAAATGCTCTCGCAAGCTGCAGGATGGTTTCCAAATGTTTGGAAATGCTCTCGCAAGCTGCAGGACGGTTTCCAAACGTTTGGAAATGTTCCCGCTATCGGCAGGAAAATTTTTCAACAAAAAAAGGATAAGATCAGTGCCTTAAATCGATATGTATGAACGCTTGTTTCCAAACATCTTCTAATAATTACAGATTTATTAAGTGATTGATTAGGTTAAGGTGCTTTTCATTCTTATATGATGAGCACCTTTTTTGTGAAGTTTAATTTATCGATCATGTTAAATGTGTTTTTTTTGCAGTGTGTCAGGTGGCCGGTGAGGTGTGTTTATTAGATTGGAAAGTGTGTCCCGTTTTTCCCTTGACAAACAGCCGTTATACTCTTTTCTTTTGTAATCAAGTTTAATTCAGATTATTAAAAAATACCATATGAACCATTTATCCAATTTAAAATGTGAAGCCTGTAATGCAAACGCTAAAAGGCTTACTTCTGATGAAATTCAATCTCTGATGCCTGATGTTGAAGGTTGGGATTTAATTACAGATCAGAAAACCCTAAAACTGAAACGGGTATTTGCTACTAAAAATTATACTCATTCAGTACTGTTTACAAATGTTGTGGCAGAGTTGGCGGAAGCGGAAAATCATCATCCACTGATTATTTTAGAATACGCATCTGTTACAGTCTACTGGTGGACCCATAAAATAAACGGACTGCATAAAAATGATTTTATAATGGCGTATCAAACATCTTTACTATTTCAAAAGTAAATACCGTTGGGTTATCACCAGGTATAATCGGGAGCTTGGGGTATTTTAATATTAAACACAGTACCAATTGATGGTTCTGAATGCAAGGTAATTTCTCCACCCAACAAATCTATATAGCCTTTGGTGATGGATAGTCCCAGACCTGACCCTTCATACTCGCGTGAGTAAGATGTATCAGCCTGGACAAACTGCTCGAATATTTTTGCCTGTTTAGATTTGGCAATCCCAATGCCTGTATCTTTAATTTCAAACTCAGCTTTTTCATTATGTACTTGATAGCTAACGCTAACGCTACCCTGTGTGGTAAACTTAATGGCGTTCTTGATCAGGTTGGTTAAAATGGAGTTAAGCTTATATTCATCAGTATTGAATGTTTCAGATGAATGGTTTTCCATTGGCGTAAGAATCAAATCAATGCCTTTTTCAGAAACCTCCTGATAAAAGAAATTCTTATACTCCTGCATAAGTAAATCGACATTAACCATTGAGTATTGAACGGTTTCCTGTCCTGCATCCAATTTTGAAATATCAATAATATTGTTGATGGTGTCTAGCATGCGGTTACCACTTTGTTCAATAATGTCAATAAATTGCTTATGCTCTTCAACCTCATAACCACCTTCTTTTAACAATTCGGTAAATCCGATAATACCGTGCATTGGTGTTCTGATTTCATGGCTCATATTAGCCAGAAAGGCTGTTTTCATTCTGTCGCTTTCCTCAGCTTTGTTTTTCTGGTTTTCAAGCTCCGTCATTACCTCTGCATTGACTTCCAGTTGCATTTGCAGATCTCTTGTTTTGCTGCTAATTTTTGCTTTTAGAATGCGATTAATGAAAATCTGGAATACGAATAATAATAGTATCAGCCCTGTTCCGAACACGATGTATTTCAGATATCTGTTCCAGTGGTTATCCCTTGCAGTATATGGTGTTATCCAGCGGTCATATATCTGCTGGTAAGTTCCATTAGCTAAAACTACCTCTAATCCGTTATTGAGCATTGCAGCTAATTCGGGGGCATCTTTTGAAACTTTAAACCCGAGCTGTCGCTCTAATATCTGTTGATCAAGAGCCCGGATATACCTGTTTTCCTTGAGATTGGCAAAGTACATAAAGCCAACTCTTTGAGCAAAAACACATGTCAGTGATTCACTTTCCAATGTATCGGCCAGGTCTCTGTAGCTGTTTATGAAAATGAGTTCAGCAGTTGGGTTAATGGATTTGACATAGCGTATCAGTACATCATTTTTATACATAGCCACCAGAGGAGATTTTAAGGATCTGAATTTTTCCAGTGTGAATTGACTATGGTATTCGCTGTTATATAAGAAACAATGAGATGTATTAATGGCCGATCGGGTATAGATAAATTCGCTATCAACTCTGTTATTATAGTGAATGCCGGCTATTGCATCAATTTTACCGGAATTAAGGTCTGTGTTAATTTTTTTCCATTCTCCGCTTTGAATCTCAAAATCGGCGTTATACAGTTCGTTTATAGCTTCAACAATTTCTACGTTAAAACCAACTAACCTGCCTTCATCATTCACATAGTTATATGGTGGATAATTGTTACTCAGGCTCACTTTGTATTGCGAAATAAGCGGACCGTGCCATAGAAGAGCAGACAATAAAACAAGTAGATAATTCCAGCGCATTTAACAATCGATTTCATCGCAAATGTATTGCTTTTATTTAATATTTATCAATTGTAAGCACTTCTTTTCCAATGTATGTGGTGAGTGGTTTAATAATTGACAGTTCCCTGATTTTAAGCAATAAGTGTTACGTGAATATCTATTCAGGCTCTGTTCCTCAAAGCACAGGTCTATTCTGGCAAATCATAAGGTGATAAGATTAAAAAGGCGTAGTGTGAATCACTACGCCGAACATATTTCAAGAGATGTTTTTTAAATTCGTTTCATCATGTTTTCAACCTCTCTGATTTGAGCTGTCAACATTTTTTGTTTATCCAGTTTTTTTGCATCCATCAAATGAATTTTAGCCAGCTTTTTGTTACGCTTTGACAAATAGAAACCTGCCAGATTTAGCTTTGCCATTGCCTGGTCGCTTTTCAAACGAAGTCCTGTTGACAAGGCTTTTTTCAAACTTTTTTCAGCCAAGGCAGGTTGATGGGTTTGCGCTTGAGCTAAGCCCAAAAGATAATAATGATAAGCTTCCTGGGCTTTCAGCATATTCTCTGGATGTTTTACTTTAGAAAGGATAGCCTCAGCCTTTCCAAAATTGTTTCTTCTGATGAAAAAGAACGCAAGCAGGTTCGTTTCATTTTTAAACTGAAACAATACAAACAGCAGGCCGACAAAAACAGCCAGTACGCCCCAGCCTGAATATCCGTAAATAAAAAGAAAGACAGATAAAGTAATTATTAGTATGGCTAGTATTAATCGAATGTATTTTCCTATCATGGCACGTTTTTAAATGATTTAGGACACAAAACAATGCAATTTACACAATAAAACAAGGATTTTGGAGCATTGATTTTCTTGAATATTTTTATTGCATTGGTTGACAATAAACTACAATTGCTCTTAATTCTTATATTTAGATATCGTAATTGCTGAATTGCGTTTTATGATATTGCCAATTGCTAAATTTTAACTCTAAATCAAATTTTAATGAGAACCCTCCCTTTCTTACTATTCATGATCTTGTTAACAGCTTCATTAAGCGGACAGGAGATCAATATTGGATTTAAGGATTCAATAGAATCAAAAGTGCTGAATGAAAACAGAAAATTTATTGTCAAGCTTCCAAGAGATTATAACGCTTCTGAACGATCTTACCCGGTTCTTTACAGACTTGATGGTGATATGGATGTGTACACAGAAACAGTGGGAACGATCAACCGGTTGGTGCATATGGATGAGCTGATACCTGACATGATTATCGTGATGATCGAGAATACGAACCGAAATCGTGATATGATGCCTGTAAATACAAGTTACTTCACATCTGAACCAGGTGCCGATAATTTTATAGCCTTTATTGAAAGTGAATTAATTCCACATATCAATAACTCTTACCGTACAACAGATGAGAAGCTCCTGTGTGGTCAGTCGATAAGTGCCATATTCACCTTTTATTATTTTCTGACACATACAGATTCATTTAATGCATACATTGCCTGTAGTGGTGGTTTTCCCGACTGTGAGGACTATTTCATTGACCTGACAGATGAGTTTCTAGAAACCGAACAAGCTAAGCAAAGATGCCTTTTCATGACCCAGGGGCTGAAAGATTTTCTGGATCCTGACGGGGTCATTAAAAAGCAATTGTATGACTTTACCCAACGAATAGAATCAAAAGAAAACATAGTTTGTAAAATGAAAAGCTATGAAGATGAAGGGCATGTTCCTTTTCAAAGTCTGTATCATGCTTTGAGGTTTATCTATTCATCTGAAAATTAGGGATTGCCTGGAAAAACTACTTGTTATATCAAATGAATGATATACATTTGCCTTACAAGAATAAGATTGGTATAAGCTTCTTTCAATCATGTGATCCTTCCAGCGCTGAAGAAGAAATTGGGAAAGATTACGGGAAGCTTTGAGTAAAATATATAAGCTCATACTTCAGACTCTGTTAAGAGGACGAAGTATGGGCTTTTTTTATTAATACAAAACAAGAAAAATGAAGATTAGATTAGTATTGGCCGCTCTTCTGTGTTCAGTGTTTTTCCTCTCTTGCAGTGAGATGAATGAATTTTCAAAACTGGAAGGAATAACGGTGTTTTCTTACAATGAAGACATCGGTGTAATTGCTTTGGATGGGACTATAAACAGCAAAGCTTTTGATGATCTTAAAAAGGTAGCACAGGCTCATCCTGAAGTGAAAACGATACACATTATTAATTGTGATGGTTCCATAAATGATGATGTTAATCTTAGTTTAAGCCGTTATGTATATGAGAATGACTTTAACACAGTATTGAAGGAGGGAGGTATGGTCGCTTCAGGTGGGACGGATTTCTTTCTGGCCGGCAATAAAAGAACTTTGGAGAAGAATGTAATGTTAGGTGTTCACTCCTGGTCAGATGGGAAAAAGCATGCTACTGACTTTCCCAGAGGGCATAATAATCATATGCCTTATATAGCATACTACCAGAGTGTAGGTATGAGTAAACAGGAAGCTGAAGAATTTTATTATTTCACGATCAATGCAGCCGCCCATGATGATATTCACTGGATGACAGCGGAGGAATTGGTGAAATATAATTTTGAACGATAACTGCACTAATCTCTTACGTTGCTTATATATTCGCTATTGATACTCCGAGTGTGGCTTGAAAGTAATTTATTCTCTAATTTTGTGTGTTTAGTGAATACTTACAAATGAACAAACAGAGGAACCAATGAAAGTAGTTGCATTTAACGGAAGTCCAAAGAAAGAAGGTAATACATACCATGCCTTGAAAATTGTATGTGAGCAGTTGCAGGCTCAGGGAATTGAAACGGAAATTGTCCATTTGGGCAACAAGGGTATTAAGGGGTGCCTGGCTTGTGGCAAGTGCCGTGAGAATAAGGATGAGAAATGTATTATTAAAACAGATGGTGTTAATGAATGGATTCAGCTAATGAAGAATGCCGATGGTATGTTGTTTGGTTCACCTGTTCATTATGCCGCTTTAAGTGCCAATATTAAGGCGTTTCTTGATCGTGCTTTTTATGTGTCAGGTTCAAATGGTAATTTGTTCCGTCATAAAGTTGGGGCCAGTCTTGCTGCTGTGCGTCGTTCAGGTGGCTTACCAACCTTTAATGAGATGAATAACTTTTTGAATTATGCAGAAATGTTTATTCCAACCTCAAACTATTGGAATGTTATACATGGTACATCTCCGGGAGAGGTATTACAAGATGAAGAAGGTATTCAGATAATGCGTGTTCTCGGTAAGAATATGGCCTATTTGCTTAAACTAATAGATGCCGGAAAAGCCAGTGTAGAAGCACCTGAACAGGAGGAGAAAATATATACAAATTTTATTAGGTAGGATATTTTTGTGTTGCTTATACAATAAATAGTCAGCAAAGTTTTTCGAATAGATACTTAATAAAGAGTATTTTACCCAGTGATGGAAATCATAGATAGCATTATTGTTTTTATATTTCTTTGCTCTTGCTATTCCCTTTGCAGAACTATAGGTTTGCATTAATAAGTAGGACGATTATCGCGTAATCAAGCTTACCGCTAATAAGATATTAACCCGGAAGTACTTCAGGTGCTTTCCGGGTTTAATTTTTATATTCAATCAACAGCAATTTTAATTACAATTTTCTGAACAACAGAAGGTGCATCAATAGTAATGCATGGGGCGTGAAGATCTTCAGGATATAAAAGGCAGCCCATGCCGGCAGTTAAGCGAAAGTTGGAGTAATCGGCAACCTTACTGAAGTGTAAATCTTTGTCCGGATCATAGTTGCCTTCTTTAACCATTCTGCTTGTTGGTGCAACTAAAATCTGTTCAACACCTTTGTGAATGTATTGCAGATCAATGTATTTCTTATGGCCTTCCATCTTTGCTTCTGAAATAGTTTTGGTTTCATAGGTTTGGAAGATGGCAAAAATACTTCGTCCATCAATCTCTACTTCGAGAGGATTATTTATTGAAACTTTTTCAAAAATATCATCCAGATTGTTTTTTTCAAGGTAGCTAAGTGCTTTTTTAAAGCTTTCCGAACTTTGTTTGCTCAAAGTAGCGAGTGTGCCAAATATTGCCATTGTATTATTTTTAAGGTTGCTACCAAAGATAAGGTATTTTAAGGTATGATGATTTGCAAAGCTGTTTATTTGTTGACCTGCTCATGTGTAGAATTTATTATTTGACGATTTGCCTGATGGCATAAATACTGCTGAAGTATAGTTGAAGGAGTAATCCTCATAAAAACCGGAACCCTTTTTCTATCATATTAGTCTGAGTTAGATATTAAATTTTGATCTCAGACTATTATTAATAACGTAAAGGGCCGGATCATTAGAATCCAGCCCTTAACAGGTTTAGTTGTGCAAATACTAAGTAATAACATTGCATAGCAATGTGGAAAGTATACAGATTTTGGTTTATTGACAGTGAATGTATCTTAAGACCAATTCGCGTATTTCATCATTTTTACCATACAGACGTTCACTAAGATCTTTATCGTCAAATGACTTAAGCTTCTCAATGCTGTGAGTAATAACACGCTCAGGAAAGATACCATTGTTTTCAAATAGCGCACGCTTACTTTCCAGTCGTTCTGCTGATTCGTAACATGACGTAGGTAACTGCTCCAGACCGCCTTCCGGCATTTTGTGGAAGATATTACCATTTACATATAGCTTTTCAGCTCTGTCCAATGCATCTGGCAAGTTAATGCCATGTTCGGCAGCCGTTATTAATCCTGCAATCGTTAGATGGATATTAGCCGAACCATCCGGGGCACGGAATTCGACTGTTTGTTTACTGTCGGTTGGTGCGGGTGTGATTTCAATACCAGGGTTAGCATCAAAAATCATGTTTTCAACACCACCGGTCCAGCCCAGAGGCACTCTTACCAATGCAGAGCGGTTACGGTCGCCCCAGCATATATTGGTAGGTGCTTCCTGATGAGGTACAAGGCGTAGGTATGAAGTAGGAATGGTATTTCCAAAGGCAGTTAAGGCGTCTGCCATATCTAGTATTCCGGCAATAACTTTCCTGGCAGTGTTGCTAAGACCGTTATCTCCGAGCATAATGTTTTTACCGTCTTTTTCAACTAACATGTGGAAGTGGAGACCACTACCGGCTTTACCAACTGTGATTTTCGGTGCAAAGCTAATCTCAACATTTAGCTTTTCGGCTAACATGCGCAGTACCCATTTGGCAATCAACATTTGATCAGCTGCAAATTCGGGATCAGTAGGTAAAAACTCAATCTCGTGCTGTTCGTAGGCTTCGTTGCCAGCTGTAAATGTTCCTACTTCGGCATGTCCGTATTTTATTTGACCACCGCATTGAGCAATTAGCTTTAATGCTTCCTTGCGCATGGCTTCAAATTTGGCAAAAGGCTCTGATTCGTGGTAACCTTTCTGGTCAGAAGCAGGGAAGTTACTTGAGCGTTCGCTGTTAACATAGTACTCCAACTCACCCAAAAACTTCATGCTCATCCCGGTTGCTGACATAAAGTGCTGGTGAGCTTTGCGTAAAATGTTTTCCGGAGCTGATTCAAGCGCTTGTCCTTTGTGATCATAAAACGAGCAAAGAATTTCGATTGAAGGAACCTCAGAAAAAGGATTTAAAAAAGCAGTTCGGTAGCGTGGCACAACATATAAATCGCTACTGCCGGCTTCCATAAATGAAAACAAGCTCGAGCCATCGACACGCTCACCTGCTGATAAAATTGCATCTAAATGCTCAAGGCTCGAAGCAACAAAATTCAGGCTTTTTAAACGCCCATCTTCCGCAACGTATCTGAAGTTTAGCATTCTGATATCGTTGGCTTCCATATATTTGATGATATCCTCTTTTGTAAAGTCAGAAGCTGGCTTCTGTAAATATTTCACAAGAGGATTGGGATTTAATGTAACTGATAAATTCATGGTTGTTTCATTAATATTTTGACGATTGCAAGATGGCTATAGAAAAATAGGAAATGGATGATGAAAGTCATTAAATGTAAAAAATGGATATGTTTTAAAGCATGAAGGTGGGTGAGAGGCAATAAAAAGTAAAAAATGTCGCCAAAAAATCATAAAAGATGGGGTAGCGTGAGTAATAGTAGAAAATAAAGAGTATTTCGATTGTTGATAATTGAATTGTATTCATTGAAAAAATATAAAGCAGTGGTGTGATTTTTGTATGTTTACCGTGTAAAACTTAAGAATATGCGAATTGGTATAGTAATAGTTATTTTTTGGGGTATAGCGAAGATGTTGGCAGGACAGGAGATGAAGAATGATCCTCTCTTAAATACCGACCTTTTAAATAGTGAGCTATCACTTGAAGAAGATAGTTTGCCAATAGCCGATTTTAGTATGAATGTAGGTCTGAGTGCATTTTCTGATTTTGAGGGGATGTATGGATTTAACACCTACCTCGCTCCACAATGGTCCTTATTACCGTTTAAAAAGTTTCAGGTTGATGTATTGCCATATATGAGTCGTACCAACTATTATAACATACCTGCATGGGGGCAAGTTGATGCAACTAAACTAACGCTTGATGAAACCATGCTTCAGTTTGGTCTTTATGCCCAGGGGACCTATTTAATAAATGAAAAGTGGTATGCCGGAGCTGCTGTCTTTTTAAATACTAATATTCCTGAAAATAATAACTCATCAATTCAGGGGCTTAATAATTACGGAGCTTCTACTTATGTTGGCTATAAGTTTTCTGATAGCTTCAGTGCTGAAGTTTCTTTCGGAGTGAGTAAATATCCTACCTTCACAAGTCCTGCCAATGGCTTTATGCCGATGATGCACCCTCGTAATCCGTATAATAGATTTTAATAATTTTTTTAGATCATGGTCAACTGGCAAGGATTGACTGAAATCATCTGATGAGTAGGAGTTTATTAGTTTTACTATTTTAGATACCTGTCGGGGGTGGTTGTTATAGAATCTGTTGCGAAGTATTGATCAGCTAAAATGGAGGATTTTTCTGAAACCCTAAAGGATTGAGTATCCTTTAGGATTCCGAGGTTTGTACGTTTCGAATTAAATTGATATATTCAAGTATCTCAATTTTAATCATGTACATCCAAAAATCTGTGCTATGCTGAATATTGCTCTTTTTGGCCCTCCGGGTGCGGGTAAAGGCACTCAATCTGAATTTCTAATTAAAAAATACAATCTTTTCTATATCTCAACAGGTGATATTTTGCGGAAAGAGTTAGCTGAAGAAACAAAGCTTGGCCTTGAAGCTAAAACTATCATTGCAAGAGGAGGTTTGGTTTCTGATGAGATAATCGTACAAATCATTGAAAAAACCATTAAGAATAACCCGGATGCCAATGGTTTTTTGTTTGATGGTTTTCCCCGAACCTTTGTTCAAGCCTATATACTTGAAGGCTTAATGATAAAATTGAATACTAAATTGGACTTGCTGATTAGTATAGAAGTGCCCGAAGAAGAATCAGTAAAGCGTTTATTGCTGCGTGGTGAAACATCGGGGCGTTTGGATGATAATGAAGAAGTGATTCGAAATCGTCTGCGTGAGTACGATGAAAAAACAAAGCCTGTACTTGATTTCTTTAAGGAGAAAGGTAATTATAAAGCTATTAATGGTGTACAGAAGATTAAGAAAGTTACCTCAGAGATAAGAAAAGCGGTTAATAAGGAACTAGAGAAGAAGCAATTAAATATTGTTTTATTTGGCTCACCTGGTTCGGGGCGCGGTTCATTGGGGCGCGCTATAGCTGATAAGTATAACCTTGAGTTTGTATCAACCGGCGATATGCTTGATGAGGAGATTGTCAAAGGCACTGAATTAGGAAAACAGGTGCAGGAGAATTATGAAAATGGACAGTTGGTATCTGATGAGATTGTCATTCAGCTGATAGAGCGCAAAATGAAGCAATCAAAGAATGCTAAAGGTTTTATTTTTAAAGGTTATCCACGAACCCTTGTTCAGTCCTACATATTGGATGGATTGTTGCAGAAGCATGATGCTATCATCAATAAAATCATTGAACTGGATGTGGAGACACTGGAGTTGGTGCGTAGGTTGGATAACAGAAGTAAAACAGATCAGGCTATGCCATATGATTCAAGTACTTCTAAAATTGTTCAGCGTTTGGAGGATCATACTAACAAAACCATACCGGTTATTGAAAAATACAAAGAGATACATAATGTAGCCGTGGTAAATGGTACCGATTGCTTTGAAGATGTGATGAAGCGTGTATCAGCAGAAATCGAAAGCAGCTTTAAAGCTCTGGATTAAAAAAGTAAGATAATACATATAAACAAAAGCCACTCACCGAGTGGCTTTTGTTTATTGTTTGTTACAGTTCAATAATCTGGTCTTTTTTAGTTTGTGCATCAACAACAGTGATTGCTGCCATATCAACAATTTCGCGAACTGAACTCTGTTGTTGTAATACGTGGATCGGTTTCCTGATGCCTAGTAGGATAGGGCCAATTATTTCAACCTGTCCAAGCTCATGCATCATCTTATATGCGATATTACCGGAGCTTAAGCTTGGAAAGATAATCGTATTAACATCTTTGTTGCCTAGTTTAGAGAATGGGAAGCGCTTGGCTCTCAATTCTGCATTAAAAGCATAATTGGCTTGCATTTCGCCATCAACCAGGAGATCAGGATAGTTCTCATGTAAATATTTGACAGCATCACGTACTCGTTTTGGACTTCCTTCGCGTGTAGAGCCAAAGTTAGAGTATGATACCATTGCAACTACCGGGTTAATATTAAACTTCTTAACCTCATTGACAGTTAATAGCGTTGTATCGGCCAGTGTTCTGTATGATGGCTCGTAGTTAACAGTTGTGTCTGCAAAAAAGTAAGGTCCTTTCTTTGTCATAACAATGTACATTCCTGCAATGTGATTCAGGGTGTTGTTAGTACCTGAAATCTGCACTGCCGGACGAATGGTGTCTGCATATTTATTAGAGAATCCGCCAATAAAACCATCTGCTTCACCAGTTTCGACCATCATGACGCCAAAGTAGTTGCGGTCAAGCATTTGATACAGTGCTTCTTCTTTATTCAGCCCTTTGCGCTGGCGTTTTTGATATAACAATTCAGCAAACTCAGCTCGTTTACCGGCTTCCTCTTTTGATTTGTTATCAATAATGGGTAAATCCAATACGTTGAGATTATTTTCGTTGGCAATCTCCTCAATCTTCTGCTTGTCACCCAGAAGAATTGGTTCAGCAATGTTTTGGGAACGCACTACTTCAACAGCTTTGAGTACTTTAAAGTTTTCAGCGTCAGAAAATACAATTCGTTTCTTATCTGATTTTGCACGTGTTCTGATGTCACGTACCAGCTTGTTATAGATGCCCATGCGTTTCATCAGGTCAATTTTGTATTGATCCCAGTCCACTATATCAAGACGGGCCACACCGGTTTCCATGGCAGCTTTGGCAACGGCTGGTGCTACTTCAGTTATAAGTCGCGGATCCAATGGTTTTGGAATAATATATTCTTTTCCAAAGATGAGGTTTTGACTTTTATAGGCGGCATTCACCTGGTCGGGTACCTCTTTTTTTGCCAGCTCTGCCAGGGCATATACAGCAGCCTTTTTCATTTCTTCATTAATGGCTTTGGCTCTTACATCCAGGGCGCCTCTGAATATAAACGGAAAGCCCAGTACATTATTTACCTGGTTAGGGTAATCCGAGCGACCTGTGGCAACAATTATATCTGGGCGTGCAGCAATAGCGTCATCATAACTTATTTCCGGAACAGGATTGGCTAAAGCAAATACTATGGGGTTGTCGGCCATAGTTTGTACCATCTCTTTACTTAAAATATTGCCTTTCGACAGGCCAAGGAACATATCAGCACCCTTAATTACTTCTTCAAGTTTTGTTAGTTCACTATCCTGTGCAAAATCTATTTTGTATTTATTCAAGTCGGTTCGGTGAGTCGTCATTAAGCCTTTACTGTCAAGCATCCATACGTTTTCTCGCTTTACGCCCAGACTTATATAAAGGTGAGAGCACATAATGGCTGATGCGCCGGCTCCGTTAACAACGACCTTTATGTCTTCAATTTTCTTTCCGCTAACTTCGATAGCATTGAGTAATCCTGCTGCTGAAATAATTGCGGTACCATGCTGGTCATCGTGAAAAACCGGTATGTCCAATTCTTTTTGCAGACGCGTTTCAATTTCGAAGCATTCAGGCGCTTTTATATCTTCCAGATTTATTCCTCCAAAAGTAGGAGCAATGGCCTTAACTACTTTAATCATTTCATCAACGCCTTTTTCATCTACTTCGATATCAAATACATCTACATCGGCAAATACTTTAAAGAGTAAACCTTTACCTTCCATTACAGGCTTACCTGCTGTAGCTCCAATGTCACCAAGGCCAAGGACAGCCGTCCCGTTGGAAATAACACCAACAAGATTTCCTTTGGCTGTATAGCGATAGGCATCGTCTTTGTTTTGCTCAATTTCTTTACATGGTTCAGCAACGCCCGGGGAGTAGGCTAGTGATAGATCAAGTTGTGAGCTGTAAGGCTTGGTTGGGATAACTTCAATTTTGCCAGGTCTGCCATTTTCATGGTATTGCAAGGCATCTTGTTTTGTGGTGGACATGTGATTTCTGTTTTTATTGATAGCAAATGTTGAAAATTTTCCTTCAATAGATGTTGATAAAACCCATGTTTAGACCTAAGTTTTGGCATAAACAAAGTGCAAACAGAAATGTAGTTAAAAGCAAGTTTAAAATCCAGTTAACCTTGACTTATATTGTTAAAAGTTAAACAAAACCATAGACTGAATTCTGGTAGCATGACCTGATTCATTATAAAAGTCATTAACCTTGCCGTAAAGTCCTTCAATGCCAATTGTTATTTTTTCATCTAAAAACCAGAAAAGATTGGCTGATGCGTAATGGCCGTGAAAGTCATCAGCCGGAAGTACATCAATTTCGGTAGCCATATGGGTGTATCCATACACTAGTGTAGATTTTAAGCTATTACTAAGCATAATCTCATATCCAGCATATCCACCAAAAACCGGTATGTTAGAAAGATGTCCCTGGGAAGATGTAACAGCATCGAATCCTCCACCCATAAATGACACCAGGTAGCTTGCAATACCGCTTCCTCCTGTTGCCTGAAGGATTAATTTGTCTTTTTGTCTGACGTTTAGGTGACCAGACAGTGATAGGCCATAGGCGGTATTGGAGAGTGTTTTATTGTTTTTCAGGTAGTTTAATTGTCTAAGGACAAGTGCCAGTTGTATATGTCCCCATTTGCCACTGTTATTCCAGTGGGCTGTAATGTCAGGAAAGCCCTGGAATGTCTCAGTTATGGTTGAGTCCAGTGCTTCTATAGGTGTAATTTCAGCTTGTGGAGACTCTATGGCAAAGGCGAGTGTACTATTATCATTAAGTTGTTTAGTGTATCTGAGTTGTGCCGAACGCACCCATATACCTGTTGGAGGACCATCAAAGTCAATAACATCCGGCCAGGCGTTTTCATCACAGAATAAAGACCATGCCTGACCAATTCTAAAATTCTGTATGTCCAGATAAAAGAAACGCATTCTGAAATTCAGATTACCGGTACCAAAAAAATCACCTTCAAAGTAGGAAGTGATCCTGCCGAGCTTCTTGGAGTCGTAAGCGATATTCATATTAAGGCGCGATTGCTTCGCTCCCAAACTATAACGTGGAGAAGTGTTTTGATTGTCTCCGGTTGGAATTGAAAGGATATTAAAAGATTCGCTGTCTTGCAGTGCATTGAAGTCGTAAATGCCATTGACCTTTAACTGCCCTCCCAGCTTAATTTGTACTTTAGAGGTTACAAGGCTATCTGTAAATACTTCTTTGGCAGGTCGTGCTAATGAACCTTGTGCTAATAAGTGATTCTGATTAATAGCAGACAATATTAATAGGGCAAGAGTCAGTAAAATGGCTTGCTTTTTCATAAGTGTTAGATTGGTTAATTCACCTTAAAAGTAGTCAATACTTTGAAAGAATTTGAATCAGACAGTATGATAAATTTAATGATTCAGAATAATTAGCTTAATGGATTACAATAAAGTCGCGATGCTCATAACAAATTATTAACTTTGCAGGCTGTGATAAGCAAAATATTAGCTGTCGCCCATTAGAAAACGATAATATATAATTATACCAACGTAATATTGGTATTACTCCGCTGGAGTAATAAAACAAGCTACATTATGTCAGTTGCTCAGGAAAGACGAAAAAAAGTGACGACTCACGTATTGAGTGAGATGAAAATGCGAAATGAAAAGATCGCCATGCTTACAGCTTATGATTATTCATTGGCTAAAATTGTTGATAGCGCAGGTGTAGATGTAATATTGGTAGGTGATTCGGCCTCCAATGTAATGGCCGGTTGGGAAACTACTTTGCCAATAACGCTTGATCAGATGATTTATCATGGTGCTTCTGTTGTTCGTGCTGTACAACGCTCTCTTGTTGTGGTGGATATGCCTTTCGGAACCTACCAGGGGAACTCAAAAGAAGCATTGACTTCAGCCATTCGTATTATGAAAGAAACGGCTGCTGATGCGGTAAAGCTTGAAGGAGGGAAAGAGATTATTGAGTCTGTGGAGCGTATATTATGCGCAGGAATTCCTGTTATGGGGCATTTGGGTTTAACACCACAGTCAATCCATAAATTCGGTACTTACACAGTTAGAGCTAAACAGGAGGAAGAGGCTAAAAAACTGATTGAAGATGCTCATTTACTGGAAGAGGCAGGCTGCTTTGGTATTGTATTAGAGAAAATTCCCGCCTCATTGGCAGGGCAGGTTGCTAAAGAGGTTAAGATTCCAATTATAGGTATTGGTGCCGGAAATCAGGTGGATGGACAGGTGTTGGTGCTGCATGATATGCTTGGGATTAATCAGGAGTTTTCGCCTCGTTTCTTACGTCGTTACCATAATTTATTTGCGGAGATTAGTGGCGCTGTTGGTAATTACATTGAAGATGTGAAGAGTGTTGACTTCCCTAGTGAGCGTGAGCAGTATTAAATAGGAAGAAAGCTGAAGTAAAATACGATAGAATTATTATAAGTTGTAAATCGCTGGTAATTTGTGATTGTCAACTATGAGGTGGATGAAATGAAAAAACTGGATATATTATACGAAGACAACCACATTATTGCGGTTAATAAATCATCATCAGATATTGTGCAGGGTGATAAAACAGGTGACGAAACGTTAAGTGACCGGGTGAAGGCTTATATTAAAAAGAAGTATGATAAGCCGGGCGAAGTGTTTTTAGGTGTTGTTCACCGTTTAGACAGGCCTGTGAGTGGAGTTGTGTTGTTTGCCCGTACCAGTAAGGCACTGAGCCGTTTGAATAAAATGTTTCAGGAGAAGACCATTAAGAAGACTTATTGGGCTTTAGTGGCTGAGTTACCAACAGAAGATACTGGTCGCTTGAGGCATTATATACTGAAGAATTCCGAGAAAAATAAGTCGTATGCTTTCCCAAAGCCACGTAATGGAGCCAAAGAAGCGATTTTAAATTACCGATTGGTTTCCGGTTTAAAGAATTACTTTATGCTGGAAGTAGACCTTGAGACGGGACGTCATCACCAAATTCGTTGTCAACTGGCAAAAATAGGTTGTCCTATTCGCGGAGATTTAAAGTATGGTTTTCCACGTTCCAATAAAGATGGAAGCATCTCGCTGCATGCTCGTAAAATTGAGTTTGAACATCCGGTCAAAAAAGAGCCAATTACAATTATTGCTTCTACCCCTGAGACAGAGAACTTGTGGAAGGAGTTTCGCAATGTGAACGGGTAAAGATATTAAGCCTCGGAATTCGGTTTTTTGAATCCGGACTTTAACAATCCTTCTCCAATAAATGATAATGGCAGCAAATCTTTGCTGCTTTTTATTTTTTGTATCGATGATTGTCCAACCAATAGGATATCATAAGCCTTTTTAAATCTCAGTTCGGTTTCTAAGAGCACTTGACGACAGGCACCGCATGGGGCAACGGGGTTTTCCAATACACCATTCTTATTCATTGCAATAATAGCCATTGAAACAACAGGTGTATCCGGGTGTTGAGCATTGGCGTAAAATATGGCTGTTCGTTCTGCGCATAATCCGGAAGGGTAGGCGGCATTTTCCTGGTTGCTCCCTGTGATAATCTTACCATTTTCGAGTAGAACAGCGGCACCAACATTAAATTCAGAATAAGGGGCGTAGGCTTTACTACATGCTTCTTTAGCCAGCTTAATTAGTTCTTGTTCCTCTTTATTCAGTTCTTCTTTCGAATCAAATATCTCTATGCTTGTTGTTAGGTTGATCTGCTTCATAGTTTCTTAAAAATGGGCACACAAGATAGTAATTAAACTGGAATCATAAAGTTCAGGCAATAAAAAAGGAGACCGTTTGGTCTCCTTCAATATCTTTGCTTAATTGAATTAAGCGTTAGTTGCTTTCTTAACAATAGCTTTGAAAGCTTCCGGGTGGTTCATTGCAAGGTCAGCAAGAACTTTACGGTTGATTTCAATGTTTTGAGCGTGCAACATACCCATTAATTTACTGTATGATACACCTTCAAGGCGTGCAGCAGCGTTGATACGCTGAATCCATAATGCGCGGAATGTGCTCTTTTTCTTCTTACGGTCGCGGTATGCGTAAGATAAACCTTTT
>JAKSBD010000248.1 GCA_022361295.1 Bacteroidales bacterium | reverse complement strand
GATAATAAAATTAAAGTACCAATTGGCAGCAATCCTGAGGATTTCATGAGCCATCAGCAATTTAGAGTTAGAGGTAAAATAGGTCCAATAGTTGAAGAAAAGAATGATTTGTCCAGCTCAATTGATACTCTTCTTAATAATAACCACTATAAGACGGATATTGCTGAGTTTAGAAAAGACTTCGTCTATAACTTAGGAACAGCCTGCGATGCTGTTAGAACTGCCATAATACAAGAATCCGAGAGATTTTAATAAGCTGTACGACTATCTGCAATATGAATAAAGCGGTAAAGTCTGTAGAGCATATAAAATAATGTAATATGATTTCGATAATTACTGCTTGTTTTAATAGTGAAGCAACCGTTGCAAAAACGATAGAATCAGTAATCAATCAAGAGTTAGTTAACTACGAGTTTATAATTGTTGACGGAGATTCAAAAGACAATACTGTTGATATTATAAAAAGATACGTACCCTTATTTGAGAAAAAGAATATAATATTTAAATGGATTTCTGAACCAGACAAAGGAATTTATGACGCATGGAATAAGGGAGTTGAAATGGCCAGTTGTCAGTGGATTAGCTTTGTTGGGGCAGATGATTTATTACAACCTGAGTATACTAAAATATATTCTGAGTTTTTAGAACAAAAGGATGATTTGGATTTTGTATCCTCAAATGTTCATATTGTTAAAGAGGGAGCTGTTATTAAGAAAATTGACGAAGGTTGGAATTGGAAACGTTTTAAGACCTTTATGAATGTTGGTCATGTAGGAGCTTTGCATCATAAACGTTTGTATGATGCATATGGCAAGTATGACGAATCAATTAAAATTGTCGGTGATTATGAATTCCTGCTAAGAGTGGGAGACAAACTGAAAGCTGGCTATGTTGATAAGTTGACAGTTTTAATGGGAGCAGATGGTGTAAGTAACGCAAATACGATACAAGCATTAAAAGAAACGAGATTGGTAAAACTAAAAACACAAACCTGTGGAATAATAGAAGCCAATGCAGATTATTATATCGCCCTTATTAAAGCATTTCTTCGTAGGGTGAAATACACTTTTTTCTAAATTTTGTGTGTAAATTTGAATGCTTTTATATCAAAAGTAAAACTGCACAGTACGTTTTTTTGAAATTAAAAGTACTGACCTAAATTAAACTTTATGAATGTAAATCACATTGTTGAAGATTATTCAATTGTAAGTGGCGGTGTAAGGACTGTTGTTGAAAATTTGAATAATCGGTTAAACGAAAACGGTTATAAGTCAAGAGTATTTACAACAGAGGCTGAGAGCAATGATTCAGTGATTCTTTCTCATCCCGAAGGTTTTTTAGGTAGTAAGTGGCGAAAATCAAAGGAATTAGAGAACAATCTTAAAAGCTATATCGGAGACAAGGAAATTGTGCATACTCATGGAGTTTGGATGTTTCCCCAGTATTATGCATTAAAGATGAGTCAGGAAAGACAGTTAAAGTCTGTATTTTCACCACACGGCATGTTAGAACCATGGCTATGGAAACAAGGGTATATAAAGAAGAAGATTTATTTTAATCTTTTTTTGAAGAAAAACCTGTTAAAAAATACTGTTATACATGCAATCACACCTGCCGAACGAGATAATTTGAATGATTTGTTGCCAGGAAATAAAAGAATTGAAGTTATTCCAAATTTAATTTCCTTAGCTGATATACCAGCCATTGACAGTAGAAAAGAATGTAAGAAGTATATTTTATTTCTTGGACGTATTCATAAAAAAAAGGGTATTGACCTACTTATTAAGGCATTTTCTAAACTTAAGGATAAAAATACCTCTTTAAAAATTGCAGGAGCTAAAACTGAGTATCAGGATGAGCTAGTTAAGCTGGTTAAAGCACTGGGACTGCAAGAAAAAGTTGAATTTTGTGGAATGGTGACCGGTACGAAGAAATATGAACTTTTTAGGGATGCTCATGTATTTGCAGCCCCATCATTTTCAGAAGTAGTCGGAATGGTTAACCTTGAAGCTGCTATTATGAAAACTCCTGTTATTACTACGCATCAAACAGGATTGCTTCCACAGTGGAGTACAAATGGAGGAAGGCTAATAAATCCAGATGAGAAGGAATTATATGATGCATTGGTTGAAGCAGTGAGCTGGGATGATCGAGAAAGAAATAGTAGGGGAGAACAACTTTATGAATTTGTTAAAAAAGAATATAGTTGGGAACACCGAATAGAATCATGGAAAGAATTATATACTAATATTTGATATGAATAAAGTATTAATTACAGGAGGTTCAGGATTTATAGGAACAAACCTGATAGAATTTTATAGTCAAACGGCTGAAGTCCTGAATATTGATATAAATCCACCCAGGAATTGTCAGCATCAAAAATACTGGGTTGAAACTGATATACTGGATTATAATAAACTACTTAGTCAAGTTGAGAATTTTCAGCCTGATTATCTATTGCATATGGCTGCCCGCACCGATTTGGATGGAAAAAGCCTCGAGGACTATAGTGCCAATATTGAAGGAGTAAAAAATGTAATTTCTGTAGTTAATAAAGTCGCAGGCATTAAAAAAGTTATATTTGCATCCAGTAGATTGGTTTGTGAAATAGGATATACTCCTAAGGATATGGATGATTACAAACCTTCAACAATATATGGTGAAAGCAAGGTGGAGGGAGAAAGGATTGTAAAGAATTCAGTTATTAGACCTGAGTGGTTAATTGTGCGACCAACTTCGATATGGGGCCCTTGGTTTGAAGTTCCTTATAGAAATTTCTTTGATAGTGTATATAAAGGAACTTATTTCCATCCGGGAAAACATGAAGTTAGAAAATCTTTTGGTTTTGTAGGAAATGCTGTTGATGTATTGGATAAATTACTTTATACCGATAAGTTAAATTATGAAACCATGTATTTGCAGGATTTTAAACCTTTAGAAGTCAGAGAATGGGCTAACTTAATACGTCAACAACTTGGGAAATCCAAAGTTAAGTGCATTAATGTAAGCTTACTTAAAATAGTCGCAACTATAGGGGATTTTTTGAAAATTTTAGGAATAAATTTTCCCTTAACTACTTTTAGGCTAAATAATCTAATGACAACAATGGTTTATGATAGCTCTAAGGTGCAAAATGCTGTAGGTAAACAATTATATACCCTGGAAGAGGGGACTCAAATTACAACTGATTGGTATTTAAAGAATATATGAAATATCAAGACTTATCAACTTTTCAAGTACCTGATGATTTTAGGGGGGCATCAAAAATTAAGGTGCAATTATGGTGGTTAATTCAGGATACACTTTTTAGGTTATCCCCCCAGGTATTATATGGATGGCGTAGGTTTTTATTGCGCTTGTTTGGCGCGAAAATAGGAAAAGGTGTACTCATTCGATCATCAGCAAGATTTACTTATCCTTGGAAAATTTCTATAGGTGATTATTGCTGGATTGGTGACTGCTGTGAGCTTTATAGTTTAGGAAATATTGATATTGGTAGTAATGTGGCTGTTGCACATAGTGTTTATTTTAATACAGGGCTTCACTTGTATGATAGAGTAAGTTTTGATATCGCAAGTAAACCGATTAAAATCGAAGATCAGTGTTGGATAACAAATGATGTCTATATTGGACCCGGAGTGACTATTAAAGAAGGTGCGATTGTTGGTGCCAGAAGTAGTGTCTT
>JAKSBD010000176.1 GCA_022361295.1 Bacteroidales bacterium | reverse complement strand
CGCACCAAAAAAATACTGGGATCTTTATAACAGAAATGAGATTCCTCTGGCAAGTCAAACAGAAGCCCCACTTAATGGAGCTGCAATGGGATTACATCCTTCGTTTGAATTACGAGCAAGGGCAGGTATCCCCAAAAGTGGACAAATACGTGATTCGCTGGCCCGTACTTTGAAACATGGCTACCTGGCTTGTGTCAGTTATGTTGATGCACAAATTGGTATGATGATGGACGCTTTGGAAGAAGCAGGGGTGCTTGAGAACACGATTGTCATGTTATGGGGTGATCATGGCTGGCATTTGGGAGATATGGGTATTTGGGGAAAAGCCACCAACTATGAAATTGCCACCCGGGTTCCACTCATTGTTTCTGCTCCTGGAATGCCAGAATATAGTAAGGGTGTTCACTCATATGCTCTGGTTGAACTGGTAGATATGTATCCAACCTTATGTGATTTAACTGGTATAACTCAGCCCGTTCACTTGGAAGGTGTCAGTTTTAAGCCTTTGCTGGAAAATCCTGATCAGGCCTGGAAAAAGGCTGTATTTAGTCAGTTTCCCAATCCGGCTCTGAGAGAATGGGCAGCTAATCCACTTTCTAAAGGAATGCGCGAAACATATTTCGGACCTTTAATTAAAGAGGTAGAGTCCAAAATTATTGAACAGCAAAAGGGTAAATGGGATCGGGACATGTTTGAAAACCACCTGATGGGATATGGTATGCGCACCGATAAATATCGCTTGGTGGTCTGGAAAGATTATACAAAGCCGGAGTCAGAACCTGTTTTTGTTGAATTATATGACCATTGCAAAGATCCCGAAGAGAAAAAAAATATTGCTTTTCAAACCCCAGATCTTGTAGAGGTATTATTGGAGCAATTCAATAAAGGCTGGCAAGGAAACAAGCCTTAAAGAATAGCATGTATCTGTTACCTTTTCTATAAAAACAGAAAATATGGTCATCAATTTCAGACTCATATAAATGCTCACTCACGGATGTCATCTATACTCCAAAATGCAAATACAGATGACATCCTTTTATTGTTGAGATCCTTCTCTACATCCTGGAGTGCTTTCCTAAGTAAATGGAACGGTCACGCTGGCCTGTTGAATCATAAATTCACCCTCTTGAAATCGATTTTTATCGACTTGAACACATCATTAACCCGATTATTTGGCTTTTTCAACCTCTTGAAGCCAAAAAATAACCCGATTATCTGCTTATCGATGCCTGTGGAGGTGCTTATAAAGCCGATTGAGGTTAATAATTAAGCCGATGGATGGCTTATTAAGCCGGTTGAAACAAAAAAGTGCCCCGATGGGCTGCTTTCACAAGCCTCGGGGCCAGTAAAACCGGTTGTTTGGGGTATAAAAAAGCGCAATTTCTTTCATGCCTCCTGTTCTTTACAATACCTTAAGTGGTTGAAATTATTTTTACACTTTCATCGCCTTTTTTGAATCGTATATCCAATAATAGATACCCAATTTTGGATCTAATCATCTCTCTGATAAATTAAAAGAGGGGTAAAT
>JAKSBD010000611.1 GCA_022361295.1 Bacteroidales bacterium | reverse complement strand
TTAGCTGCTTCCTGACATTGGTAACAAAACATACTCATGATTACTGGTTTTTAGTTATATTGATTATAAATTTTTAAACTTTTAAAAGTGGGAAATGTCAATGCTGAGGCGACTACCCCGGAAAGCTTGGACGGTTTCGACATTCCCCACTGCTACCTAACCCAAATTATATTTTCGATTAGCTGGAGCGGTTTTTGTTTTAAACCCACTCTTCGCTAAGAACTTCACCTTCAACTGATACAATGGCCGCTTTAATTGGGATTTTGCGAGTTGCCTGATCAACTGCCGCTTTTGCCAGTTGTAATAATCCGCCGCAACACGGTACTTGCATAATTGCTACTGTTAAAGTGTTTATTTTAGCCTCGTCAATAAGTCTGACCAGTTTGTCAAGATAGGAGTTTTGTTCGCTATCTAACTTTGGACAGGCAATACCTACGCTTCTTCCTTTTAAGAATTTACTATGGAAGTTACCCATCGAAAAGGCCACACAATCGGCTGCCAGAACCATATCCGAATCACGGAAGGTTGGCATCATCGGATTGATTAAATGCATCTGAACCGGCCACTGGCGTAATTCTGATGGTGCCTCGCCGTTATATGTCTCAGAGGGATTTGATGCGCGTTCAATGGTTTTTGGAGCAGAACCCGGACATCCGCCACCAACAGGTGCAACAGATGGGCGTTCAATCACACGTGGTGCTGAGCCAGGGCAACCGCCACCGGCATGACCCATTTCTAATACGGAGGCCTTTGGTTTTTCCGCCTTGTCGGCTCCTGGTTGATAACCATGTACTTCGCTTATGACATCTTTTAAAGGGAAGCTTAAGTTGGCTTCATTTTCCCTTAGCCAGCTAACTGCCTGCTTTAAAAATGTAAACTCTTTATGATCTTTAAGGTGTTTCAAATGGGCAATAACAGTATTAATACCTTTATCAACCATTATTTCCATTACTGTTATTTCATTATATGGCTCTGCCTCTCTTTTTTCAATTGTCATTGCATCCTGAGGGCAATGATTTAAACATGCTCCAAGGCCGTCGCACATTAAATCGCTTATTAATCTTGCTTTACCATCAATAATCTGAAGGGCACCTTCGTGACACGAGGGGATGCAAACGCCGCAACCATTACATTTGTCCTCGTCTATTTTAATCATGTCTCTTATCATCGTACAAGCTTTTTTATCAATTTTACAATGCAAATGTATGTAGAGAGCAAAAGGCAGGCTGTAACAAATGTTACAAAATCGAAATTAATTTATAATTTGGTACAAAAATACTGAATTCATGGAAGCACTAACTAAATGTCCTTTGTTTAAAGGTGTTGATTATCAAGAGCTATGTCAATTATTGGAGAAAATACCATACCAGGTTAAAAAATATGAGAAAAACCACATGATTGCCCAAAGTGGTGAAAAATGCCGCTCTTTAATGATCATGTTAAAAGGAAGTGTCAAGGGCGAGATGATAGATTTTTCGGGCAAAGCCATTAAAATTGAAGATATTGAACCGCCAAAACCATTGGCCATAGCTTTTTTATTTGGTGAGAATAACACATGTCCTGTAAATATTGTGGCCAATAATTCTGCCGAAATATTTCATTTACCTAAAAAGTCGGTTATCTCATTAATGCAATTAAGTTCAGCTTTTCTGAAT
>JAKSBD010000177.1 GCA_022361295.1 Bacteroidales bacterium | reverse complement strand
ATACGACATTGACGTATTCCCGATTTCATTATAAAGTTCTAACGGAACGTTAATTTCTTTCGCTTCTTCGTGGTTCTTTTCAATCGGATTGATTGTGGTAAATAACAGGATAATTAAAGTATAGATCATTCAAACAGCACTTAATTCAACAACAACTAATCTAAAACCTCTCAATAAAATTAAAGCCACAAATGTATAAGATATTGTCTAACAAACAATACTGATTGCAGTTCTTCAATCTTTATTGATTTAAATGGTATGGGTCCCTATTTGCTGATGAATACGGAAGAAATACCAAATGGTTATATTTTATTGCCATATTTTACAGAACTGAGTGTTCTGTGCCTTGTAATTAAGTGCTGAAAATAAAGCTTTAACGCAGGAAAATAGTCGGTTCTTCTCCAGGTACATTCCTTCTTACAGACAGTTGTTTAATTATTTCTTCTTTTTCTTCATTAGAGTATTTTGACCAATTGCCTGCTTCGTCAATTGTTCTTCGGCATCCAAAACAAACACCTTTACTATCGTATTGACAAACGCTTATACATGGAGAAGGAACTTCTTTCATAATCATTTCTTTTTTACACCAAACATAAAGACGCGTGATATGTTTACTCATGGTTTCAAAAACATTAAAAAAGTATAAAATGTAATTGAATCCTGTTTTTATATGTGCATGTATTTCATTGGATGGATGGTTTATCATAAATTTGTCGACTATGGCCGACAATTCTGGAAAAATACTTAAAAGCATTCAACCGGGGCGTATTACTTTCCCAATCATCATTGGTTTAGGTGTTACCGGATATTTTCTGTATAAAGAATTTGATCCTGCAGTACTTGATTATTTCACTTTTACACTGCAATCGCTATTCTGGTTTTTTATTTCTTTTCTGATGATGGCCATACGCGATTTTGGTTATATCATTCGTATACGTCTATTGACCAGTAATAAACTCACATGGCGTAAGGCTTTTAATACCATAATGCTTTGGGAGTTTACCTCGGCCATTACACCTTCAGCCATTGGAGGTACAAGTGTAGCGATCTTTTTTATCAATAAGGAAGGAGTCAAATTAGGGCGAAGTACAGCTGTTGTGATGGTTACTTCATTTTTAGATGAATTATATTTTATTCTGACCTTTCCTCTTATTCTATTATTTATTGGTCGAACCGATATTTTTGCCTTTGGAGATAGTATGATGGAAGGAATTCCATGGTACAGAAACCAATTCTTTATGTTTGCCCTGACCGGTTATATCTTAAAGCTTGCTTATACAATCGTGATAAGTTACGGTTTATTTATCAACCCCCGTGGATTGAAATGGTTGTTACTGTGGGTTTTTAAGTTACCAATTATTCGTCGCTGGCGACCTCAGGCCAATGAATCAGGATCTGATTTGATTTCAACATCAGAAGAATTTAAGCGCTGGCCTCTGGTTAACTGGTTAAAAGCATTTGCAGCCACAGCACTAAGCTGGACTGCCCGATATTGGATAGTAAACACACTAATACTAGCCTTCTTCGGATTTCAGCTTTTTGGATGGAATGATCATATATTGATTTTTGGGAAACAACTGGTGATGTGGATTATGATGCTGGTTAGCCCCACACCTGGCGGTAGTGGTTTTGCCGAATGGGTATTTAAAGAGTTTCTTGCCAATATGATTCCAGTGGGAACAGGAATGGCTATGGCCTTTATGTGGAGACTGGTTAGCTACTATCCTTATTTGGTTATTGGAGCATTTGTAGTGCCCAAATGGATACGAAAACACTTCATTACTACATGATTTGATTTGATAAACAGGGGGTTTTTGGTGACAAATGGCTGTTTTCGATTTGAGCTTATCACTAACTTGCTTAGCGAAAATGATAAACTATGCCTCTAGCCAAATATATTTTCACTCTAGCTATAACTTTACTTTTAATAATGGGAGGATGCAAAGAACGGCGGCCCAAAAAAGTAAAGCAAGTGGTTGAGCCGCCTAAAGAACTTGTAATCTATTGCGAAAATACAATGCTTAATATGGTAGTAGATTTAAAGTATAACTTTGAGCAGCTCTACGATTGTAATGTCATCATACAAAACGACTGTTCCAAAAATTTGATGGGTATTATTAATTACTCAGCAAAAGGTGATATTTACATTCCTTCTTCATCGCATAGTTTCAAAAGTTTTCAGGATATTACGGGATATCACCTCACTGATTCTCTTTTTTTAGGATATAACCATTTAGTGTATATGGTTAAGAAAGGTAACCCAAAGGGCTTTAGCGGAAACACCGGACCATTGAAACGCAGAGGTAAGTATGCTGTTATCATTGCTAATCCGGAAACGAGTTCGTTAGGCTATGAAACCAAGCAGTTCTTATCGAAGCAACATGCATACGATAAGGTGCTTGAGAGTGTTGTTTCTTTAACATCAGACTCCAAGGGGCTTGTAAAAGGTTTAAAAGGTGATCAGGCCGATGTGGCAATAAACTGGAAAAGCAATATAAATGTCAACGGGAATGCTCAACACATCGAAGTTATCCATCCTCAGTCACCCTACAACAATGCCATTCCCATGTATGCAGCCGTTATGTCCTGCAGTTCAGAGCCTAAATTAGCTAAAGCCTTTCTACATCTGGCTTCAGAAGAATTAAGTGAAGCTGCTTTAGCACGGTATGGTTTTTCGAAAAGACCGTCCATTATTTTTTAAATTAATGGTAAAATTCTATTTTTAGGAAAATCTATTTCTGTGAGCAAGCGTAATAAAAATCTGAAGCTATCCTATTTTAAGGAGCCGATAATAAATAAGTTATATTTATTGTTAGCAATCTTTCTTTTAACCATTGCCACAATTCTTACGATTGAAAATTACTTTGATCGTTCCTATAGTTCAAAATATCGTAGTTCAATTGAAAATCAGGAGAAATTACTCAAGCTGGAAAGTTTGCTTAATCAAAACCTGTTGAAACTAAATTTGGCCTTTAAATCATACTCATCTATTAACCTTACCAAGGCTCTCGAAAATAACGATACTGAAATTGCGCAGCTCACACAGAAAAGTAAGGATATTTTAAATGTGATTGATCAGGGTGGTATAATCGAAGATGTACGACCTGTAAAAGATTACTCAAAGGATTCTATTACCGTTAGGATTAATTACCTGGAAGATAAATTCACAGGTACTATTTCTGAAGTAAGCGAACTGATACCTATTATTGATGATTTATACAATCAGTCTACCCGGATATCAGATCAGGTATTGAAAAATATAACGGTTCACAAGGGTGAAAATGAGAATCTTAAAAGTAATGTTGAGCAATTGATAAAAGGCGCTGATCCTGAGTTTGACAGGATGCTCGAAATTGAAAATACCATTGCATACGAAATTAATAAGCGATTGGTAAGTCTCAATAATAAAGCGATCAATGTATTGAGCCGTTATAATAAGTTAAAGTATTCGTCACTCATATTTTTTACACTTTTTGTTCTGCTGTTATCGTACTTCCTGTTTTCACAAATAAGGAATGTAATATTATACCGTAAAAAGGCAGAGGATAATAATAAAAAGTTGATTCAGGCGGTTGAGCAAAGTCCTATTTCAATTATGATTACGGATACTCAGGGAAACGTTGAGTATGTAAATAAAGGTTTTAAATCACTTGATAGTTATTCAAAAAGTGAACTGGAGAGTGGGAATACAAACTTTTTTAAGCTACAGAACGAAAAGAACGAATTGGCCGATTTACTATGGCAAACCATTCAGGAAGGTAGGGTTTGGCAAGGTGAGATATCAAGTACCAAAGAAGATGGTAGTATATATTGGGAAAAAGTGTTGATATCACCTGTGCTTAGCAAGGATAAGACCATCTCTAATTATGTGGCTATTAAAGAAGATACCACCGAGAAGAAGTTATTAACCGAGTCGCTTAAAGAATCAAATAAGGCATTATCGACAATAACCGATAATTTGCCTGTGGGTGTGATGATTGTTGATAAAGACCGTCAGATTATCCAGGTTAATAAAACCGCTTCAAAAATAATGGGTTTTGCCAATAGTGACGATGCAATGGAGCATCTGACCAACAGCTCGTATGAGGAACTGTTCTTTACCAATAAAAAGGAAGAGTACAAAGACGAACAAACAGGTATTAATGTAGCGGCACTTGAGGAGCGTCTTGAAATTAAAGAGAACAACGTATCACGTGAAATTCTTAAGAATATTATACCAATTTCATTAGAGCAGAAAGATGTTTTCCTGGAAGCTTTTATGGATATCAGTGCCCAAAAAGAGATACAGAAGAAAGAAGCAGAATCGAACAAGGCCAAATCAGAATTCCTGGCTAATATGAGTCATGAAATCAGAACACCAATGAATGGAATTATTGGTGCAACAGAGCTATTGGCTAAAACCCGAATGACAAAGGAACAGAAGAATGTGGTTTCTATTATTGGGCGTTCGTGTGATAATTTATTGAATATCATCAATGATATTCTTGACTTCTCTAAAATTGAAGCGGGTAAGATGAAAATCGAATCCTATGCTTTTAATTTACGTTCTACTGTTGATTACCTGATGGATCAAATGTCTTTCCGTTCACTTGAAAAAGGCATTGAAATATTGAGTGATGTTGAAGATACAATACCTCCCGTGTTGATTGGAGATGAAAGCCGATTGATACAGGTGCTTGTCAATTTAATGGGAAATGCCGTTAAATTTACGGCCGAGGGCGAGGTGGTGCTGAAAGTGGAAATTGAACAGCAAAAAGGTACTAACCTGATGCTTCATTTCTCTGTTGAAGATTCAGGAATTGGTATTCCTAAAAATAAGCTTGAAAAAATATTTGAGTCCTTTACACAGGCAGATGGATCAACCACACGTAAATTTGGAGGAACAGGTTTAGGAACCAGTATCTCTAAAATGCTGGTTGAACTTATGGGGGGTAAAATTTGGGTTGAAAGTCCTAATCCAAACTTTATGTGGTCGAAAGATAATCCTGGTTCCGTATTCCATTTTACGCTTCCGTTTGTTATCGACAAAAACCATAAAACACTTGAGCTAAATACTGAACAATTTGCCCATGTTAATACCCTGATTGTCGATAATCATAAAACCAACCTGCTGTTGTTGAAGAAAACATTAAACAACTGGCAGATTAAATCAGAGACGGTTAATGATGAGAAGTCAGCACTTAATATGCTTGAGAATGATTCGAAGTTTAACCTGATGATAATTGACAGTCATGTATTCAGTAAGGCTGATGATAATTTCCTGAGAACGGTTAAGCGCAAGCAAAAGGAGATTAAAATTATTCTATTTTCATCTGAAAACAGATGGAAGAACCCAGCTGATTTCAAGGGCGTAAATACAGTGTTGCAAAAGCCGGTAAAACATACCGAACTCTTTAGTTCCATAGAGAAACTTCTGGTAGAAGGTAAAGGAGAGGTGAGTAGTGCCGAAGCTCAGGTAGCTGAATTAAAAGAACGTATTAAAGACAAACAAATACTACTGGTTGAAGATAACATCATCAATCAAAAGATTGCTGAAAAAATGCTGTCTCGACTTGGATTGCAGACCAATATTGCAAACAATGGTCAGGAGGCCGTTGATATTCTTACAGGTGAAGATAAGGATAAGATTGATCTTGTCTTTATGGATGTGCAAATGCCAGTGCTTAACGGACTTGATGCAACACGAAAACTACGTGAAGAAAAGGTTGCATTGCCAATTATTGCCATGACTGCCAACGCGCTTAAAGGTGACCGGGAAGTTTGTATTGATGCCGGAATGAATGACTACATAGGCAAACCTGTTAAAATGGATGATTTGGAGAATATTATTGACAGGTGGCTATAGTCTGAGATCGAAATCTAATGTAGAACTCAGATCACTATCAAACTTTATAAGGTCTGAAATTTCCCGTTTAATACAAGACCATCTAAATTCATGTTTTGAGCGGATTTAACAGCTCCTTTTTCATCATGAACAATTGGTTCGCCGCGAACATTAAACGAGGTATTGATAAGTGCTTTAACATTGTATTTTTCATCCAAATGTGTTAGTAAAGCGAATACATATGGATTATCACTTTGCTCAACCGTTTGGATGCGCGATGTGCCATCAACATGCACAACGCCTTCAATCTCTTTTTGCTTCTCAGCATCAATAGCGAAGTCTAGCAGCATGTATTTGGCTAGGTGGTGAATTGATTCCCGATTAGTATAGTAACGTGCATTTTTGCTAAGCATGATGGGAGCTACCGGACGGTACCATTCACGCTTTTTATGTGTCATGCTCACTTTGTCGGCCAGTTTTTTTGAGTTGGCCAATGAAATAATTGAACGATTCCCCAAAGCCCTTGGACCTATTTCTGCGGTATTGTTGCAAATGGCAATAACTTTATTTTGCATCAGGGCCCTTGCACATGCGTCAATGTCATCTGACGAAAAAGTACAATCAGAGTCATTTAACTGCCAGTTGTTCAGGTAAGGTGAATGCTGCTTTATTTGCTTATGTTTATACCATTCAAACATGGCGGCTGCCCCCAATGATAAACCACTGTCTTCGGTACATGGAGGGATAAATATATCTTTAAAAAGTCCTGAGTCTGCTAACTGTGTATTGGCAACAATATTAAGAGCCGAACCTCCCGAATAATAGAGGTAATCAGCCTTTTTTAGCTCCTTTAAATCCTCAAGTTTTGTCATCAGCTCGCGTTGAAAGATACCTTGCATAGTGGCTACGATATCCTGCAAAAACGGATTATCCTGATTAAGGTGTTGAAGGTCGGTGTTAAAGTCAGATTTAGCAGCGGCAAAAAAGCGTTTTTTACTGCCCCACAAATCCGAAAAGTAATTGTTGGCGACCAGCCACTGTTCAATATCCTTTTGATAGTTGCCATAGGCAGCTAATCCCATCATTTTACCAGGAACACTGTTTTGTTCCTTAAACCTGGCACCTATAATTCCAAAAACAAGGGCATTTGCATTAAATAAGCCCGACAGGTATTTAAAGTCCCAATGGTGTTCCACTACATTTAGTTCATCATTGTTATAACTAAAAGCAGAAAAATTACTTAAGCTACCACCTCCGTCGAAATGAACGAGTAAACTGTTGTTATTATACGCTCCAAAGAATGGCAGGCAAGCACCTGCGTGGGCCAGTTCATGATTAATAGCATATGCTTCTTTTTCACGGTCCAGCCACCAGCATCTTCCTTTTTCAGGATGTGCGGAGAGCGTATTGTTTAAAGGAGCCTCAAATCTAAATCGTCCACATGATGACAGAAATGTTCGCCCCACTACATTATCAACAAAAACCAGATCGTAATCTGTATTTTTCAATAGTCCTTCTTGCTTTAACAAATCATAAATCTGTTGATGCAAGCTATTATCATGCTTTCGTCTGGTAAGGCGTTCAAGTGTCAGATGTTTAACCACCTGCCCTTTGTCCATCAATGTTAAAGCATGATCGTGGACATAAAAAGGTGTTTCACTATTAATACGGTCCTGAATACCGTAAATAGCTAATGTAGGCTTTGATGCGTTCATTACTAATTAGATAAGAAACTGGGCTGCAATGGTTATAACCATTAAAAGTGACACAAAAAGTTCTTGTATAAAACGACGACGGATGAGTGATAAAAACCGAGCAACAACAATTGATGTTCCAATAGCCCAGATAGGCATTACTTCCAGTGAATAGTATGGTGTAATGGCTGCCACAACACTGAATACAATCAGCCAGATGAATATACGGTAGTGTTTACGTGTTATGATTTTTATAGCCGGAAGTATCCTGACAACGGCTAATATGGATATAAACACCAAAAAGATAATTATGCCATTATATATTTGTGAATAAATAGTATGCTTGAAAAAGGCAATTGTAGAAACGAAATTTTCAAAGATAACATCGATAAAAAAGGACGATTGATCAAGCCAAAAATAATATGTGAATGAAAATAAGTAAGGTAACAGTAATCCTAAAATCGATGCAATAAATGAACGTATGCTCATCAGGCGCAGGATAAACATCATCATCCAAAGCAGGATAACAAAATAAATACCCTTGGCATAGAACAAACTTCCCAGCGAAAGCCAAAATGAAGCTTCAAAACACCATGTCATTGGTTTGCGTTTTCCTGAAGCAGAAAACAAACGCTCAATGCTAAGCATAAGCAACGGCGTAAAAAACCAAACCGGATGAAGCTTTTGTGCCATCAGGTAGCTGCTTACCAGTAACATGTATATAAAGCCAGGTAAATTTGTTTGTCCGCTAAAAAGGTTGTAGCGGTTAACAATTCTATTGACACTGAACATCATAATCAGTGCAATAAGCATACTGATGACAGAAGCCAGTAAATGGTTGCTTTTTAAAACATTAATCACCAAATCCCACAATGGCATTGGGTTATGGTCATAGGGGAAACTAGGTGAAACATCAAACAGAAGCGTATTGGTCCAAAAGCCAATTAGCAACAATGGCATCAGGGCCAGGGCAACAATATCATTTCTATTGAATACTCTAAAAAGCATAATCTAGCGATTAATTGTTTTGTTACCCGCAAATAATGCTGAGAATCGCAGAAATGTTATTAAATAACATTGTTAGACCGACGAATATCTGCATTATCTGCGGGAAGTAGGATTCCACTAATGGAATCAATATTATAGATCAAATCCGATATCAGAGCGGAAATATTTACCATCAAAGTTTAAGCTTTGAGCATTGGTGAACGACTGCTTAAGAGCTTCATCCTTATTTGCTCCATAGGCTGTTAAGGCAATCACACGGCCTCCGGAAGTCACTACTTTTCCTTCTTTTTCGGTCGTTCCGGCATGAAAAACCAAACCTTCAGCAATGGTATCAAGTCCTGATATTTCTTTCCCTTTTTCATATGCGCCAGGATAACCACCAGAAACGCACATCACAGTTGTTGCACTTCGCTCATCAACCTCAATCGTTTTCTTACGCAACTCGCCAGCAGCAACGGCTTCAAACAGATCAACAAGATCTGATTTCAATCGTGGAATAACCACTTCTGTTTCCGGATCACCCATGCGAACGTTATACTCAATAACCTGCGGTTCACCATCAACACTCATTAAGCCAATAAAAACAAATCCTTTGTACGGGATGTTATCAGCAGCTAAGCCGTCAACAGTTGGTTTAACAATTCGGTCGTGTACTTTCTTCATAAATACCTCGTCGGCAAAAGGAACCGGAGAAACAGCACCCATGCCACCAGTGTTCAACCCTGTATCACCTTCGCCAATGCGTTTGTAATCTTTAGCTTCCGGCAATACCAAATATCCATGACCATCTGTTAATACAAATACAGATAGTTCGATTCCACTTAAAAATTCTTCAATAACAACAGTGCTTGATGCTTCACCAAACTTACCGCTCAGCATTTCTTTTAATTCCGTTTCAGCTTCAGTCAGATCATCCAGGATTAATACACCTTTACCGGCAGCCAGACCATCAGCTTTAAGCACGTAAGGCGCCTTTAAAGTTTTCAAAAAAGCCAGACCTTCCTTCAGGTTGGATTGGGTTACGGATAAATAGCCTGCTGTAGGAATATTATGACGCATCATAAATGCCTTTGCAAATTCCTTACTTCCTTCCAGTTTTGCACCTTCTTTACCAGGGCCTATTACAGGAACATGAGCAATTTGAGGATCATTTAAGACGAAATCTTTAACACCTCGTACCAGTGGCTCTTCAGGACCAACTACAATCATGTTAATGCTATTGTCTATAACAAAAGCCTTGATTGCTTCAAAGTCGTTTGGATTAATATTAACATTGGTTCCAACCTGACTTGTGCCGGCATTACCCGGAGCAATAAATAATTGAGTTAACTTTTCGCTTTGCGCCATTTTCCATGCTAAAGCATGTTCGCGCCCTCCCGAGCCTAAAAGTAAAATGTTCATGTTTGTTTTATTGATATTTACACCTCTAATTTCTTAAACTGATAACCTTCTTTTAACAACCTTTCAATGGATGCGGGTAATGCATAATGCATTCTTTTCCACGCTTTTTTTGAGTCGTGAAAAACCAATATAGAGCCATTTCGCGAGTATTGCAGTACATTGTTTAAAACATCTTGTTGAGTCAGGCGATTATCGTAATCCATCGATAATACATCCCACATTACAATATGCTTAAAGTGCTGCTTTAATTCACTCATATACCAGGGGTACAACTGTCCATGTGGCGGACGAAATAAGCCACCTGGTATAAATGGCCTGGCTTTCTCAATGTTGTCAAAATACTCCCTGCGCGAACATTTCCAGGCAGGTAAATGGTTATAAGCGTGGTTGCCCACACTATGATTCCTTATTAAAAGCTCATCCATTATGTGGGCATTTTTATCGGCATTTTCGCCCACACAAAAGAATGTTGCTTTAATATCGTATTCATCCAGGAGATCCATCACCCAGCCTGTTTCTTTCTCTACCGGCCCATCATCAAAAGTGAGGTAAAGTGTTTTACCTTCCTTTTTATTTCGCCACAATGTATGTGGGAAAAGAGCCCTGAGAGCATCCGGTGGCTGAACCTTCCAATTCATTATTTATTCGCCAAAGAAACCCATGCGACGCATGTTTTTCTCATAATCTTTTTCGAGGAATTTCATTAATTCCTCGCGGTTATATTGCTGAGCCATTTTTACTATTTCCATATAGATGGCCATGGCAGTTTCAGGGTCGCGACCTGCAGTAGCACGCTTATAGTCAGGTAAGGAATTGAAATAATCCATTTCCTTTAAGCGATCTGTGGCTAAGGCTTTCAAAATTTCTTCACCTTTTTCAAAGTCATTCAACTTAAAATACCCTTCGGCCAGGAATATGCTGAAGTAATTGTGAGGAACTCTTTCTTCACTTAACACCTCCATGCTCTTATCAAGTATATTATGTGCTTTCTCGTCTTTACCTTCATCAATTAAGGCTAAAGCTAATCGCGACAGGTTATTTCTGATGTTGGTTGCCATTCTAAGATGATTTTCATCCAGATATACATTTGGATTATCAAAACCACCCCATTTAAAGTCATCCATCACATTTTTGTACATGCGCTCAGTGTCAACACGGCCAAATTGTCCATCCATATTAGGTGTTTTGATAGGAACAACCTGGTAAGCAAATCCTTCCAGCTGGAAATAATCCTGCAAGCTAACATAGTTATCACTACCAACAGTTACAGCAAAATAAATAGGGCGTTCCCAATCGTTGTTGGATATTAAGTCCAGAATCATCAACTCATTTTTAAGGATCATATCCTTTTGCAGATTAATGTCAATCTTATCCGATATCAGGTGTGCTGCATCTTCTGATACAATTCCTCTTTGTAGCACTTTTAGACTATCGGCAGGTACAGTAAACTGCTTCGATGGCAGATATTCAAGATATCCTGCATATTCGGGCACCTGTTTCGTTTTTGGGTTATCGCTTGCCACAAAGTTGATGGCTTCTTTTAAGTCAACTGCTCCTTTGATACGGTCAAGCAGATATACAACATCACGGCTTCCGGTAACATATTGATCATGTTCCAGTGAGAATGGCATTGGATCTGATTCGTAGGCTTTACGTTTCATTTGATCAATATACCAGTCTGTTTGCAGGTAGCTTAAGTTACAAACACGAACATCAGTGCGAATACCTTCTACTTCCTGTGCATACCAAAGTGGGAAGGTGTCGTTATCACCATTGGTAAATATGATGGCATTATCAGCACAGCTGTTCAGATAATTATGTGCTAAATCACGTGCCACATAACGTTCAGAACGGTTATGATCATCCCAGTTTTCATTGGCCATAATACCAGGCACAAATATCAGTGACACCGATGTAGCAAGTGTCGCTGCAACCGAACCAGGCACAAAGCGCTTTATTCCGTTGACAATAGCCAGTACGCCCAGACCAATCCAAATAGAAAATGCATAGAATGAACCCGCATAGGCATAATCACGTTCGCGTGGCTGTATTGGCGTTTGGTTCAGATACAGAACAATGGCCAATCCGGTTAGGAAGAATAGCAGCATAACAATCCAGAAACCCTGCTTACCATTTTTACCCGCATTGTACTGGAAAAACAGACCTGCTAACCCAAGGATTAAAGGCAACATATAATATTTGTTGCGAGCCGGATTATTGGCATAAATATCAGGCAGTAACTCTTCTTTACCTAAACGTGATTCATCAATGAATTTAAAACCGGTAATCCAGTTTCCTTTATGTATTTCACCATGTCCCTGAATATCATTTTGACGTCCTGAGAAATTCCACATAAAGTAGCGGAAATACATGTGGTTCACCTGGTAGTTGATAAAGAATTTGAAGTTTTCCCACATTGTTGGAACCATCAATGAGCTTGGTCGTCCGTTCTCATCTTCAACAGTTACTCTTTTCCCTTTTAGGTTAGTCCAGCGCTTATATTCTGCTATATGGCGAGGTTCACGACTGTACATTCGAGGGAAAGTAGTGGTAGTTCGGTCATCAAAAACATATTCAGGACGATGATCAACCGTTTTATACTCACCATCTTTCTTGATGCGCACAGGAGCACCTTTTTTGTTGCGCATTGATTCACGATCAAGTGGTGAATTGTAATTTTGTCCAAAGAATAACGGACGATCACCGTATTGTTCACGGTTCAGATACGACATCAGTGAGAACACATCTTCAGGTGAGTTTTGGTCCATCGGTGGATTGGCAAACGAACGAATGACAATCATTGCAAAGGACGAATAGCCAATCATAATAACAGTTACTGCTAAAATGATGGTATTGGCAATCACCATTTTCTTTTTGTAGGTAATCCATACGCCGGCTACAAGGGCTACCAATAGTAAAACCATATAGAAGATGGCTCCTGAATTAAAAGGTAAGCCAAAACCATTAACAAAAGCAAGCTCAAACCAACTGGCGACTTTTACAACTCCCGGTATGATACCATAAAGAATCCCACCCAGAATAACTGCAGAAATAGCCAGGGCTTTGATAGTATTGTTGCGATTTACCTCATACATTTTGAAGTAATAGACCATAACAATGGCAGGAATAGCCAACAGGTTCAAAAGGTGAACACCAATGGATAAGCCCATTAAATATGCAATCAGGATTAACCAACGATTAGAATAGGCTTGCCCTGCAACATTTTCCCATTTTAAAATAGCCCAGAATACAACGGCTGTAAATAATGATGACATGGCATAAACCTCGCCTTCGACCGCTGAAAACCAAAATGTATCAGAGAATGTATAGGCTAAGGCACCAACTAATCCTGCGCCCATGACAGCCCATGTTCTCCAGATTGGCGGTTCTTCTTCAGTAATGAATATCTTTTTTGCTAAATGCGTAATTGTCCAGAACAGGAACATGATGGTTAAGGCACTTGCTAAGGCCGACATCATGTTTATCATGAAAGCAACAGATGATGGATCGGGTGCAAACAAGGAGAAGAACCGTCCCATTATCATGAAAAAAGGAGCTCCCGGAGGATGACCAACCAATAGTTTGTAAGAGGTTGAAATAAATTCGCCGCAATCCCAAAACGAGGCTGTTGGCTCAATAGTCATTGTATAAACGGTGGCAGAAATGAAAAAGGTGAGCCAACCGAGTATCAGATTCAATCGCGTATATTGCTTCATAATTACTTAGTTTCAATACCATTGCGCCATTTATTTAATGGCTGCATTTTGACAAGTTCCAAAAATACAATTTTTTGTTTGTTTGACCTTTACAATACATACAAGTTTAATGAGATATAACTCTTTTGTTCACTTATTAAATGATAGAAATGTGGCAGAAATACAAAATGCCTGAAAATGTATTAATTTCTGTGGCAAAGAGCAGACTATTGTCTATTAACGGGAATAGCAGTAATTTACTTTGTAATTTGTAAGAAAAACATCTGACTATGAATAAGGTATTACTACTTTTTGTGATGATCATATTTATTCAATGTACGCATGCTCAAAAAAAGCCAAAACAGGAATTGAAAAAATACAAAGAGGATGGCATAGAAAGGGCCATCGATGTCAAAGAAGTAGGTGTTGAAGAAGTTGTAAGCACTGCCAGATACTTTCTGGGAGTTAAGCATAAATTAGGAGGACTCAATCATGAGGGCCTTGACTGCTCAGGCCTCATTTATGCCAGTTTTAAGAAGCATGGAATTCAAATGCCGCGTTCTTCATCAGAGCAGGGCAGGGTAGGTAAATTTATTCGATCAAAGAACAGACTGGAATACGGAGACTTGGTCTTCTTTCATATGGACTGGAATAAACAGAAGTTGGTTAATCATGTTGGCATCTACCTTGGTGATGATGAATTTATTCATGTTTCAACATCAAAAGGGTGTATTATATCCCGCTTAGATAGTGAGGTATGGAAAAAAGGATTCTTATTTGGAACGCGTATTTGGTAGGAGTTAATAGTGACTGGTGTGTACCTGTATGATAATCCATTTTCCACTTCGCTTCTCGAATAGAACACTTGATGTCCATCTTGCTTCGGTAACGTATTGGTTATGCAACTTTACTTTTTCGTATCCATGCCATATGCAATGTAATTGTTTTGGATTTAAAATAAAGATGGATGAAATACCATGATAGTCTCTTATGAAGTCTACCTGAGAGAAGAAATTTGCATATGATTCCTTTACTTGCCTGAAAGTAATAGGATTTCCATCCGAAATGTAGATGAAGTCTTCTGAAGAATCATAAAACGAAATAACCTTATTTAAATCTTTATTAATGGTATAATACATCAAAGAATCAATGGTCTTTTCTATCTCTATGTCGATTACTTGTTCAATATCTCTTAATTCTGCACTGATTTTGTTGTTAAAATTGGCTATATAGCCTTGCGATATCAGCCTGTCGGGAGAGAGGTATAAAGCTATCATGATGATTAAAATGCTCTTCATTGAATTAGGTTTTAATTGTATTGGGTCGAAATTAAATGTCGAACTCAGACTAATAATGAGTTGTATGGCCATGTAGAATGATCCATCTGCCTTTTTTATTCTCCATGATGAAAGTAGATATCCAGTTACTTTCAATCGCCTCACGATCTTTCATCTTTATTTTTTCCTTTCCTTGCCAAATGCATAATGCTTTATATTGACCGATGGAAGTTGTTTTGATTGTTTGCTCCAGTATTTCTAAGGATTCAATATTTTCAGACATGAACTCGTAGAGTGAACGGAGTTCTTTTGTATTGTAAGTTCTGTCATCCGAAATGTAAACAATATCATCACTGTTGTTCCAGTATGACATTGATTTCTCATAATCTTCATTTAAAAAACTCTCCGTAAAGACTTTAATGGTTGATTCTATTTCTGCTTGTATATTTTGTGCAATTGAGCATAATGGAAAAAGGATGCTTAGTGTAATAGCGGTCAATAAAGATTTCATAATAGTCGTTTTTTCGGGTGAGAATAAGCAAAGTTAAAAGGATGGTAATAGAAGGTCAATAAAAAAGCCTGGCTAATTGGCCTGGCTCCTCTATAATTGTTTTTGTCTTTTAGAACGTTATTGCTAAGGTAATCCCATTTTGCTGTCCGCTTTTAAAATAGCCAACATTAACATTTTCGAGTTTTTGGGTGTATTCTTTTAGCTTTCTGTTACCCACCGAATTTAAAACAATACCGGTAACGGCCATTGGAATCCCTACACTTAAAGATACAATTCCAAGTACACCTGAAGCATCGGTTGTTGTCGTCGTGTATCCATATTCGTCAACTTCATCTTCCCAGTCGGCTGAAGCTACCAATGCTACCCCAACTATCGTTAAGCCTCCGCCAATAATACCCAGTGTACCTCCGGTTTTCTTCATTTTTGTATACTGCTGGACTTTTCTCTCATAAAGAAGTTTGTTTTCATCTACACGTTGCGAAAAGGTGTTCAATGAAAATGCCATCATAAATAGTAAGCAAAATAGTGTTCTCATTTTGAATTAGTTGATATGGGTTGTAAGTTATGTATTGTAAATTAAACAATTAGTTATTGAAATTCCAAGCCAATTTGTTTGTAAACAAACTTTAGTTGATCGTTCATTGCAGGATTATTTATTGTTTCCAATACCATGTTGACCAATTGTCCTTTTTCAACTTCTTGTTGGAAGGTATTGGCCGACATCTGTTGTTCTTTTCTGCTTAAGGAAGCATACCAAAGGAGGTTATTCAAATGTCGTTGTAAAAGGGTATTGGCTAAACGGTTGGCTTCGTCGTGCATGCCACATTCATAAGCTAGATGAATAAGCGGTAAATTACCGTTGACTTCAGGCGCTGTTTCAACAGGAAGTTCCTTTAAGCTTTTTTCAACAACTAAGCGCGCATCTTGTTGGCGGCCCTCTTCAAGTAAGTCTGCCGCTAAAAGATTGCTGATTTGCCTGTATTTAATCACATCAAAAGTTCGCCGACAATAGTGATCGTAATAACTGTCATAACCATTGCCCAGATCAATCTTATTCATAAATATATCATAGAGCGAATCAGTTTCCATGAATATTGGCGATTCTGTATCCTGAGCATAAGGCATCAGTTTGTATACAAGGCCATCGTAGCGCAGGTGTTTTTGCAGGCCAAGGAATATTTCAGGATCGGCACCAATAGTAAAATAGATTGGGCGTTCCCAATTATTGGAGGCTAAAATATCAAGTAAAGCAATGTCATTTTTGTATAATACTCGCTTGGTGCACTGCCATTTTAAAGTGTCAGTACCATTATATGGCAATGTAAATCTATTGACAGGTGAAAAATCAACTTTCATCCCATTCTGCATGGGTAACTTCGATGTTTCTTTGTTACTGCCAATAAACTGAACTACACTTTGCAAGGGTGCATATTCTTCACTTTGTTCTAATAACAGTGCATAATCCAGATCCCCGGTTTTGTATCGTTCCTGCGAAATGCTTAAGTCAATTCCTTTGGTTTTGTTAACTGCATATTCAAGCTGTTGTACACACCAGTCAGCTCCCATCAAACCATAGTTGATAACGCGGATGTCAGTTCTGAACCCTTCTACTTCCTGCACATACCAGAGAGGGTAGGTGTCGTTATCACCATAGGTAAATAAAATAGCATTCTGATCGCAGGAGTTCAGGTAGCTTCTGGCTTGCATTAGCGCAAATTCACGACCAGAGCGATTGTGATCATCGTAGTTTTGACTTAACATTAATACAGGAGTAGCCATTGTAATCAATATTAACCCCAAGGCTGTAGATAAATAGCTTTTTGATTTCTCATAGATAAAATGGGCAATAGCAAAAGCACCAAGAGCAATGAAAATGGCAAAAGCATAAAATGAGCCAACGAACGCATAATCGCGTTCGCGCGGTTCAAAAGGAGTTTGGTTAAGATAAAGGATGATAACCGGCCCTGTCATGAGAAATAACAGGGAAATAACTGCTAAGTATTTTTTTCCTTTATTTCCTGATTTGTACAGGTAGAACATGCCAATTAAACCAATAATAAGCGGTAGCATAAAGTAGGTATTTCTGGACGGGTTATTAATGCTTAAGCTATGGAGCTGGCTGCCCTCTGTTCGATTATCCAGAAAAGGAATGCCTGTTATCCAGTTTCCCTTATGCATTTCGCCATGACTTTGTTCGTCATTCTGTCTTCCTGAAAAATTCCACATGAAATAGCGAATATACATGTGGTTAATCTGGTAATTAAAGAAAAAACGCAGGTTAGTCACAAATGAGGGTTTTTCAGTACTGTTCGGGTTTGCACCTGCCCACTGCTGATACCCGTATTTATGTGTTGAATTACTGCTGTGCATACGGGGAAAGAATCCGCAGCCATCGCTATCGTAATCGTATTTGTCTGTTTTCTTATATTCTTCGTATTGTTTGTCTGTTCGTCTGTAAGAATCTTTATAAAGCAGTTCGCCAGTTTGTGTATTGTAGTACTGGCCATAGATTAATGGATTTTGCGCGTATTGTTCACGGTTTAAAAAACTATCCAGAGAAAATACATCTGAAGGTGTATTCAAATTAATTGGCGTATTGGCATCTGCCCGGATGATAATCATTGCATAGGAAGAATAACCAATTAAAAAGACAAGAGAGATGACTGCTGTTAGATGCTGCCAATTGTTTTTATTACGCGTTTTAAAAACAATAAGAAATAATCCACCAAAAATAAGTAGAGTAAACAGGAGTAAGCCAGAGTTGAAAGGCAAGCCCATTCCATTAACCAGCATTATTTCAAATTTGCCGGCCAGCCATAGTCCGTTTTGTATAATGCCAAATAATAAAAGGCCTAATATTCCACCGCCTATTAACAGGGCTTGTGCTAAAAGTTTCCATGTAAATGTTTGGTTACGTAATAATACAATCAGAATTAAAACAGGTATAATTAAAAGATTAAGCAGGTGAACGCCAACCGAAAGTCCCGTTAAATAGGCTATCAGGATAAGCCATTTAAGTCCTGATCCGTTTTGTTTGTATGCATCTTCCCATTTCAGGAAGAGCCAAAAGCAGAGGGCAGTAAAAAATACTGACAGTGCATATACTTCAGCCTCAACTGCTGAAAACCAGAAGGTGTCAGAAATGGCAAATGCCATTGCACCAATAGCACTTGATGCAACAATGATTAAATACGATTTCGTAGATACTGTATATTGTTCAAATATTCGGCGTAAAATATGTTCTGCAGAAAAATATAAAAACATTACCGTTGCTGCTGATGCAAAAACGGATAATAAATTAGCTGTATAGGCAATGTAAGAAGCGTCAATGGCGAACAGGTTAAACAAACGACCTAACAACAGATAAAAAGGTGCTCCCGGAGGGTGACCAACTTCCATTTTTGCCATACAGGCAATAAACTCTCCACAATCCCATAAACTAACTGTGGGAGCCATGGTGCTCCAGTATAAAATAGCAGATAACAGAAAAAGAGTCCAGCCGGTGATTAGGTTGATTTTTTTTAAGGCAGTCATAATGTTTAAGTCTGTTTAGATTTTAAAGATAGTTTTTATCTACAATAGATAAAGTATTAGATGAATGTAAGGATGGATTTGGGATGAAAAAGGGAAAGAATAAATCGTGTTTAGAATTGTCTGAAACAGACGGTGTAACAAGGGTGGCGTAATATTTTTATAAAAATTTCTTGCATTGAAAGAAAAACTCTCTATCTTTGCATCGCTTTTGAAACAAAAGTGTGGGAATTGTCTCATGGTGTAATGGTAGCACAACTGGTTTTGGTCCAGTTAGTCAGGGTTCGAATCCTTGTGAGACAACGACTTAACCTCCT
>JAKSBD010000382.1 GCA_022361295.1 Bacteroidales bacterium | reverse complement strand
TCCTGGAGCGGTCAGACGATGGCATTCCTGCCGCTGTCAGCCAACCTTATTACACCAGCCTTCGTGACTGAAGGAGACTCTGTGTTCATCAAAGGGAAAACACTCAACTATTTACCCGACAGCACACTGATTACACGAGAATTAAGTATTAATGATTCTTTTTTAAGACATGAGAGCATTATAAATAAATTTGAGTTGGATAGTGCATTACTGTATGCTTCATCGCAGGATACTGTTACGGTTAAATACACCATTAGTAAAGATGATTATGAAGATGGTGAGAAGCGCAAAATACCGGTTCAGCCAAAGGGTTCGTTTGATAATGTTGGTCACTTCCTGGCCCTTGATAAGGATACTACTATTACCTGGAAGCTGCATAAGGCATATGATACGAAGGTCTCACTACTATCTGATCCCATTGATATATTGCTCAATGAAAGTAAACACCTGCGTAATTACAGTTACCTGTGTAATGAACAAGCCGCCTCAAAACTGATAGGCTTACTAACTGAGCAGAAAATATTAGATGCCAAAGGAGAAAAATTTGATCACAGGAATGATATTAAAAAGTTGATTAAGCGCCTTGAGAAATCAAAGAACTCTGAAGGTACGTGGGGTTGGTGGCCAGGTAATCCAGGTAACGAGTGGGTGAGCACCCATGTGATGAAAGCCCTTCTTATTGCTAAAGAGAATGGTTATGAGATTAAGATGAATACTGATCTGATTAGCCGTCGTTTGCTGTCAGATTTCCAGGCAAGCAAGAGTAATCATCAACGCCTGCGGATCTTAACAACACTTTCTACACTAAACCATAAAGCCGATTATAAATCACTGTCTGAACACATCAACCGTAAATTCTTTAGTTTTAACGACACAATTGAGTGGTATTTAGTGAGAAAACGAGCCGGTTTAAATGACAATATCAGTCATTTGGTGAAGCAATGCGATTCTACGATCTATGGCAGTGTGTATTGGGGTGAAAAATCATTTCATATCATTAATAATCAAATCAATACTACCTTATTAATGTATCAGTTAATTAAAGACAAATCGGAATATAAGCATTTAATACCTGCTATCAGAAACTACTTTTTCGAAGAGCGAAAAAAAGGTTACTGGGGAAATACTTATTACTCTTCTTCCTTGCTTTACTATCTGGCTGACGATTTTATTCAACTGACTGGTACAGGTAATAATAGCAATAATACAATCAGCCTTAAATACGATAATACAGAAACAGATATAACAGAATACCCTTATACCAAAACCATTCAATCAGATGCTATAACCATTAATAAAACCGGTAATCAGACCGTTTTTGTGGGCGTGGCCCAACGTATTTTTAATCCTGCTCCGCTGCCAAAGAAAGATTTGTTTAAGATTACAAGTAACTGGAAAGACAACGGATTATTAACAAGCACCCTGACGACAGGCAAAGAGTATACTTTGAGAGTTGATATTGATGTTAAAAAAGATGCCGAGTACATCATGCTTGAAATTCCAGTACCGGCAGGGTGTTCATATGCAGCCAAACCACGGGCAAGCCAAGGTGAGTCACATCGCGAATATTATAAAGAAAAGGTCAACATCTATTATCAAAACCTTAAACCCGGGCAACGCAGTATTGAAATACAATTAGTGCCACGCTTTACCGGTTCATTTACGATTAATCCTGCAAAAATGGAATCGATGTACTTTCCTGTTTTATATGGCAGAAACAAGACTAAGAAAGTAAAAGTGGAATAATACCTTCAGGCGCTCCCGGAGACGCTTAAAACAACGACATAAAAAAAACGAGGGTGCCATATATCAACAGCACCCTCGTTTTAGTTTAATATCTGATTAGTTATTCCACTAAATCATAGCCTAAATCTTTTCCCTTTTTAACAGCAGGAACACCATCGTGCATCCATACTGGCATTGGTTCTCCTTTCAGGTAGTGGTTAAAGAACTGCATCATACGAATACTTAGGTCCTTTGAATTGGCTCTGCGGGTCAGGTTATGTTCTTCATCGTTATATACCAGCATCCACACAGGTTTTTCAAGGCGACGAAGTGCCATATAATACTCAATCCCCTGATACCAGGGCACAGCACCATCATTGTCGTTATGCATCATTAACAGAGGTGTTTCAACTTGTGGCGCAAAAAATACAGGAGAATTCTCGATATACTTACTGGTTTTGTCCCATAATGTACCGCCAATTCGGCTTTGTGTTCTCTCATACTGGAATTGTCGGCTCATACCCGACCCCCAGCGAATACCACCATAGGCACTTGTCATGTTACTTACAGGCGCACCTGCCATACCGGCTTTAAACAGGTTGGTGCGTGTTACCAGATAGGCTACCTGGTAACCTCCCCAGCTTTGCCCCTGAATACCCATATTCTCACGGTCAATAAAAGAGTAACGGTCAGCCATGGCCAAACAACCACTTACAATTGCCTCATATGCACATAAACCAGGATCACCATCGCGGTAGAAAATATCCGGCACAAAAATCACGTATCCATTGGATGCATAGAAGTTCCAGTTAACGGTTGAGCGACTTGGAGCAGGCGAACGGTAACCGTGTAAATTATCAGAATAACGCTCGTAGAAATACGACACCATAGGGTATTTCTTATCAGGATCAAGATTCTCAGGTGTAATCAATAACCCCTGGTGTTTCAATCCATCAGAAGCAATCCAGTCGACCAACTCAATATTACCCCATATATACTCCTTTTGCTGTGGATTGGTATTACTGATGACTTTCGATTTATTTAAATCACCATTACACACTCTTAGCTCAGGGTAGCTCACATAATCGCCTTTACGCCATGCCATCGTATTAGCATCTTTTGCTTTTTTAGGAGCATAAACCCGATAGTCGCCCATCATAATTTCCGAAATAGTATTACCTGACAAATATGAGAATCCGGCTTGCTTATTCACATCATTGAAGGTCTCCAGCAGCAGCTGACTATTTAAATCAATATACTCTTCTTCCCTGTCTAATTTTACATAGCGATATTCGGTTGTATTACTGCGTCCCTGTCCGTTTGTCAGACAAACAGCATTTGCCTTTCCTGACAAATCCAGTTTCCACAGGTCGTAACGATCACAAACAACAACAAATTTACCATCAGCAGTAAATCCTTCAATTCCGTAGGCCCCAGCTTCATTAGGCGTATCATTTAACTCATCGGCAAATGATACATTAGCACCTTTTGAAATCAGTCGCTTAACACCTGTATTAATATCAACAGAATAATATTCATCATCGGCAGGGTTATAATATACACCCCATCTCCCATTTTCAGATACCTCAGCATCACCAGACTGATCCTTTAATAATAAGGTTCTCTCACCTGTTACAACATTAACCTTATACACATCAGAGGACCAACGTCCCGAATAAGTACGAGCCCATCGGTACGGACTACTATCATATGCAATGGCAATGTTTGAGTTGCCTTTATCAAGTACATTAACAGACTTCAGATCTTTATCGGCCAGCTGAACAACATTTTTCTTTTTGATGTGATATACAAAATCATAGGTAGGATCTTTCTCGCGGCTCAGGTTCTTTTTCTGCATCGGCTGAATATCCATATCCTTCCAGTTCCAGATATCAACATGCGTTTTTTCATCTGATGTAAGCGTGTCTTTTGGTTCTTCTGCAGGACGTTTACCTGCTTCGAAAAACAAGCGCTCGCCATTCTCAGAGAACTTCAGGCCTCCTTTCGTCCTTGCCGACCATTCAGCAGGCATTGCTGCATGCATGGTATCAATAATCATGGCAGGTGCTTTCATCTTTAATCCGAAGTGGTACAAACGATATACTTTTGTATCAGCGGTATCAGGCGAGAAATAGAACGCACACTGTTGCCCGTTATAAGCACTGGCTATCTTTTCAATTTTTCCAATCTCTTTAAACAAAGTATCGACTGTAAATGTAGACGGGTTGAATTTTAACACCTTTGACACTTCTGTAGTATCCCCCACACTTTGAACAACAAATGCTGCAGACCCATCTTCGGCCAATACAAAGTGTTTCACTTTTTCAAGGTACAAACTATCCTTGGTCGATGGGCGGAAAAACACAAGAGGTTTGCCTTTTGATTTAAAGGACTTTTTCTTGTCCTTTTTGTCCTTCTCTTCCTTCTCTTTCTTCTGCTCTTCTTTAGCCTCTTCTACTTTAGCTGTATCTTTAGGCTCCTCTTTCTTTTTTGCTTCTTTTTCCAGCATCTATGCCAGCCAGTCACCTCCTTTTTTAGGTGCGCTCCATTTATTCAGCCCGGCTACAGTGGTTGTTTCACCCGTAGACAGATTACGAATAAATAAACTGTCTTTTGGCATTTTATCCTTTTTGGTCTTCTTTAATTTTAAAGCTCTCACTGAATCAGCCTGAGCCGAAACTTTAAATGCTAAAAACTGACTACTCTGCGAAAAAACAGGCGATTTTCCACGAGGTACAGAATCGAGCTCCCCACTCTTTAAATTGTACAAGTAAAGGTAGCTATCACCTTTTTGTGGTTTGATTACATAGGAAACAAAGGTCCCGTCATTGGAAATAACATAGCCTCTGTCAATGGATTTCCACCCATCATAAACGGATGCATCCAGTTTCTTTTTTTCATCGGCAACTGACGGGCTTATAATCAACCAAGCCATCATCACCGTTAAGGTTATTTTCATTAAAAATGTATGCATGATATATAAATTATTTAAAGCATTGAAGATAGAAAAAACATTGTACCAGATCTGTTGCAATTCAATATAATTAAGCAATTAAACCCGCAATATGCATAAAAGTTCATAAAAAAAGGCATCTCGGTAATGAGACGCCTTCTGCATATTTTGAAGCCGATTATTAAGCGCCTAAAGTAGCAACCATAACAGCTTTGATAGTGTGCATACGATTTTCAGCCTGATCAAAAACAATCGATGCAGGAGATTCGAACACATCTTCTGTTACTTCCATTCCGTCTAATCCAAACTTCTGGAAAATTTCTTCTCCAACTTTTGTTTCACGGTTGTGGAATGCAGGAAGACAGTGTAAGAATTTACATGCCGGATTTCCGGTAGCTTCCATTGTTTCTTTATTAATCTGGAAAGGCTTTAATAAGTCGATACGCTCTTTCCATACTTCGTCAGCCTCACCCATTGACACCCAAACGTCGGTGTAAAGGAAGTCACATCCTGCAACACCTTCTTTAACGTCATCAGTAATAGTAATTGTAGCACCTGACTTTTCTGCAATTTCCCGGCACTGCTTAACTAAGTCCTCATCTGGCTGCAATGAAGCAGGTCCAACGATACGAACATCCATACCCATAATGGCACCACCAACTAATAAAGAGTTGGCCATGTTGTTACGGGCATCACCAAGGTAAGCATATGATACCTGGTTCAATGGCACACTTGTGTGTTCCATCATCGTCAAGAAGTCAGCTAAGATCTGTGTTGGGTGGAACTCGTCAGTTAAACCGTTCCAAACAGGTACACCTGCATACTCTGCCAACTCTTCAACAATAGCCTGACCGTAGCCACGGTATTCGATACCATCGTACATACGACCTAATACACGAGCCGTATCTTTCATTGACTCTTTGTGTCCAATCTGTGAACCGGAAGGTCCAAGGTAAGTAACGTGAGCTCCCTGATCGTGAGCCGCTACTTCAAAAGCACATCTTGTACGGGTAGATGACTTTTCAAAAATCAGAGCAATGTTTTTACCAGTCATACGAGGCTGCTCAATACCAGCATATTTAGCTGCTTTTAAGTCCTGCGACAATTTCAATAAAAACTTAATTTCTTCCTGTGAAAAATCCAATAACTTCAGGAAGTTCCGATTTTTAAGATTGAATGCCATAATTCTTTATTTTATTTATTGTTACTAATTTGTTTCTACTATTTAGTTGTCAGCTATTGACTACTAAATTAATTACTTATCGTACTTCTTCAGATCAGCTTCGTCGTAGTCAGCTGTAATTTTGGTTCCGTAAGCTTTATCTACCAGTTTGGTTGCCTCGGTAATAACACTCATATCACCCCCACCTTCAACAAACTGAAGTGCTGCATTAATTTTTGGAGCCATGCTTCCTTCACCAAATGTACCGGCTTCCATATACTTTTTAGTATCCTCAATGTTTAAGAATTCTAAAACTTTCTGATCCGGTTCGCCAAAGTTAGTATAAACAAATGGTACATCTGTTAAAATATAGAAACGATCTGCATTAATTTGACGTGCCAGTAATGAGTTGGCTAAATCCTTATCAATAACAGCTTCAATTGGACGGATATCACCCTTTTCATCGGTATAAACAGGTACTCCACCTCCACCAACTGCGATAATAATGGTTCCCTGGCGTGCATTTTTCTCTATCACCTCCCAGTTACCAACTGTTTTTGGCTGTGGTGATGGCACAACACGACGATAGCCACTTGTCGTTTTCTTTTCTTCTTTAAAGGTCCAGCCTTTTTCAGAAGTCAGTTTATCAGCCTCTTCTTTACTAACGATTTTACCAATTCGTTTAGTTGGATTTTTAAATGCCTGATCATTCGGATCTACCTCAACAGTTGTCATCAAGGTTAAAACATTGCGGTCAATACCATGTTTACGCATTACATTTTTCAACGAACGCTCAATCATGTATCCAATACCCCCTTGAGAATCGGCTACACATACATCCAATGGCATTTGCGGGATATTATACATTTGTTCACCCGCATCATTGCGCATCACAATATTACCAACCTGTGGTCCGTTACCATGTGAGATAACAATGTTGTAACCTTCCTTTAAAAGAAAAACAATATTTTCTAATGTATCGGTTGTATTTTGCTCCTGCTCTTCAATGGTTCCTACCTGGTTGTCACGCAACAAAGCATTTCCGCCAAGTGCAATAACTGCTAATTTGCCCATGGTTTTCTAGATTTTAGTTACTTGGTTTATAAATAATAGGTCTTCGTTTTGCGATATAACAAACTTTAATTGATTTAATTCATGATTATTGTCATTCATGCGGGAGAACCTGTTATTAAGCATATTTCGCAGCTTATAATCTGAAAGCATCTATCGTGCAGACAACCAAATTTCTAATCGAATAATTTCTATTGATCATTAGAATCTTCTTTTTTTGACCAACCTACACTTTTATGCTATTAACTGGTCTTGTGGCTCATCAATTAATTACTACTTTTGACACATTGCTATCGGGGCAAAAACAAACTGAATAATCATGCGATATTTAATTTTCAGCCTACTCTTTATAAGCGTAATGAGCGCATGCCGTTTTGGGCAGTCATCCAATAAAGATGAAGGAGTCATTAGCTACAAAATAGTGTATCCTGAAGAAGTGAGGGAAAGAGGTTTTGCTGCCTTTTTGCCGACAAAAATGATCAGCACCTTTAAAGGTAAAAATTATAAAATATCGATTAAAGGAGACTTAAGTTTGTACCAGCTTGATTATATCTCAAAATCAAATGGAGACAGCACCACAACTCTTTTCCGCATCTTTGACAAACGCATGTATCATCAACACGGAAAGGATGAATACCTGTTTTTATTCGAGCGTGTGGACGAGACCAGACTGGAGTTTATAGAGGGGGAAACAAAAGTAATTGCCGGAATAGAGTGTAAAAAAGCAATTGTTCACTTTAGTAATCCCGACCTGAGAAATATAACCGTTTATTATACCGAAGACATTAAAATTATTCGCCCAAAGGAAAACAGTCCTTTTGACAATATACCGGGTGCGTTGATGGAATTCGACATCAACTTTAAAGGCCTCGAATTGAAGTGTGTTGCCGAAGAAGTTAAGATTAAAAAAGTCAATCCTAAATCTTTCATTGTTCCTGAAAATTATACTCCTAGTGAACAGGGTGAGATCGATGAATTAGTTACTTCTCTTATTCAGTAATTGTTAGTTAGCATACCTGTTTTTAGTCAGGCAATAAGAAAGCTTCTTTCCAAAAACTAAGCAAGTAATGATTCTATTGGCCGTGGTTTTATTATTTTTGTCACTAAACCCGCAACATTATCCGGGTTAAACAGGACCTCTGACAATCATACAATATATGGCTAAGAAAAAAACCAAAACCAAATCTAAAAAATCAACATTTACAGAGAAATACAATAATTGGATTGCTAATCTGAAGGATTTTAAGTTTCGTTTTATATCCGGAATAGCAACCATTGGCATTGCTTTTTATTTTCTGTTGGCATTCTTTTCGTTTTTATTTACTGGTTTTGCTGATAAAAGTAAATTTGATATCAGCTTTTGGGAGTTATTCAGAAATCCGGACATAACAGTTGAGAACTGGACGGGAAAACATGGAGCCTACCTGGCCGATCTTTTCATTAACCAGGGAATAGGTATTGCAGCCTTTACCATTGTCCTGTTATTGTTTGTCATTGGCTTCCGCTTGCTTGGCGCACGCATAGTACCTTTACGAAAAGCCTTTATACATTGTATAATAGTAAGTTTATGGTTGTCAGCAACCCTTGGTTTTATATTTATCAGTTCTGTTAATGATCGTTACCTGCTGCTTGGCGGAGCCCATGGATTCTTTATGAGTAAATGGTTAACAGCCTCCATTGGAGGGGTTGGTACTGTTATATTACTTATTGTAACATTGGTTACTTACCTGTCTGTAACGTTTGAATCGTTCTACAGAATGGTGAGTCGACCATTGGACAAGAATAAAAACAATGAACAAAATACGGTTACTGAAAAAGCAGAAGAGCCGATTATTACAGAAGAACCTGTTATTGAGCAAACGGAGGAAACTGAAAAAGAGGAATTAACATTTGACAAAGAAATAGAGCTTGATACAGAGCCTTCTGAACAGCCTGAAGAGCCGGCTCCTACACCAGAAGCTGAGAGAGGCTCCACGCTTGAGTTTTCACCAACAGTGGATGCTCCGGTAGATGATGAACCAAACCTGGACTTAACGATTGAAAAGAGTGAGGAAGAAGAGATTCTTGATTCCGTTGACAATGAACCCTTGGGGGATTATGATCCTACCCTGGATCTTTCATCATACCAGTTGCCTGATATTGAACTACTGGACGACCACAGCGCAAACAATGCTGAAGTTTCGATGGAAGAGCTTGAAACCAACAAAAACCGCATTGTTAAGACGCTTGAGGATTACAAAATTCAGATTAAAAACATTAAAGCCACCGTTGGTCCAACGGTAACATTATATGAGATTGTACCGGCACCTGGTGTTCGTATCTCAAAAATTAAAAACCTGGAAGATGACATTGCATTGTCTTTGGCAGCCCTGGGCATTCGTATTATTGCTCCAATTCCGGGTCGTGGTACCATTGGTATTGAAGTGCCAAACTCAGAGCCTGAGGTGGTGGCCATGCGTTCGATAATCAATGCTAAGAAATTCCAGAACTCAAAATATGAGCTACCAATCGCCTTAGGCAAAACCATTTCTAACGAAACATTTGTTCTAGACCTGGCCAAAGCACCTCACATGCTGGTAGCCGGTGCAACCGGACAAGGTAAGTCGGTTGGTTTGAATGCCATTATTTCTTCTCTGCTTTATAAGAAGCACCCATCGCAATTAAAGTTTGTGATGGTTGACCCTAAAAAGGTTGAGCTTAACATCTATTCTAAGATAGAAAAGCACTTCCTGGCCAAAATGCCAGATGAAGAGGATCCGATTATCACGGATGTACAAAAAGTGGTTAACACCCTTAACTCACTGGCCATTGAAATGGATAATCGTTATGAGTTGCTTAAAACAGCACATGCCCGTAATATAAAAGAGTACAACCATAAGTTTGTTAAACGACAGCTTAATCCTGAAAAAGGCCATCGTTTCTTACCCTATATCGTGGTTATCATCGATGAGTTTGCAGATTTAATTATGACAGCAGGTAAAGAAGTTGAGCTGCCGATTGCTCGTATTGCCCAGTTGGCCCGTGCCGTTGGTATTCATATGATTGTTGCCACCCAGCGACCGTCAACAAATATTATTACCGGTGTTATAAAAGCTAACTTCCCAACACGAGTGGCTTTTAAAGTTGCTTCGATGATTGACTCACGTACCATTTTAGATTCGCCCGGAGCCAACCAGTTGATCGGACGCGGTGATATGTTAATTTCACAAGGCAGTGATCTGGTGCGCGTACAGTGTGCTTTTGTTGACACACCTGAGGTTGAACGCATTAACGATTTCATTGGTACACAACGAGGCTACACATCGGCCTTCCTGCTTCCTGAGTACGTTGGAGAAAGCAGTGGAGACCAGGCAGCTGGTGAAGTTGACCTGAGTAAGCGTGACTCCATGTTTGAAGAAGCTGCACGGGTGGTTGTTGCCAATCAGTCAGGTTCCACCTCTTTGATTCAGCGTCGCTTTTCAATCGGATACAATCGCGCAGGCCGAATCATTGACCAGCTGGAGGCTGCCGGTATTGTAGGTCCATTTGAAGGCAGTAAGGCACGCCAGGTTCTTATTCCGGATGAACTGGAACTGGAAAAGCATTTAAGCCAATTTAACTAGTTCTGTGTTTTTGGAACAGTTATTGAATGATGAGCTACATCTAACGAGTAAAAAAATGAAAAAAACATACAGTATGAAATACGCATTAACATTAGTTCTGGCTGCTATCAGCCTTTTTAGCTTTGCACAATCTCAAGAGAAAGCCAAGGAAATATTAGATCAGGTATCGGCTAAAACCAAAGCTTATCCTTCTATTGTAGCTGACTTCTCCTTCTCATTGGAGAACCTGCAGGAAGATATTAACGAAGTATACGAAGGCAACATCATTCTCAAAGGCAATAAGTATAAGGTCAATTTAATGGACGTAGACAGTTATTTTGATGGTGAAGTGCTATACATGCATAATATTGACGCCGGTGAAGTAAATATCACTGTACCCGATCCGGAGGACGAAGAGACATTAAATCCAGCTACTATTTTCACCATTTACGAAGAAGGCTATACATACAACTACGTAGCAGAAGGAAGCATTAATGGTAAAGCTTGCCATGAAATAGATTTATACCCGGTGAATCGTGATAAGCCTTTTTCACGCATAAAGCTTCTGGTATTGAAAGATAACCTTCAGTTATACTCTATCCGCCAGGTTGGAAAAGACGGAAACAATTATACCGTTATTGTTAAAAACATGACAACCAACAAGCAAATTGATGACAAGACCTTTGTATTTGACAAAGCTGCCAATCCAGACGTAGATGTGATTGACATGCGTTAATACACGAAATAAAAATACTAATTGAAAGCCTGGTTGATAACCGGGCTTTTTTTATGTGAATGACCACTGAATACGCAGGTTTATGAAGAAAAGGGATAAATGTGATGATTAGTCAAGGATTACACAGAAAACCGCTGAAATAGGAAGCGGCTTTAATAATCCACTGAATACACGGAATTGCACAGAAAAAGGATTGGGCATTAGTTAACAATAGAGTTCACCGTATTGCACGGAAAATCGAAAATGATGTCAATTATCCTCTGA
>JAKSBD010000352.1 GCA_022361295.1 Bacteroidales bacterium | reverse complement strand
TATCCTGAGGGTCAGGATGAAATAGTAAGTGTTTTTACAACAGCCGACCAGTCATTTGATTGGGAAGTAAGCGAATTTGTGGTTCCAGAACCCGAGAAACTGGTTGTATACGAAGTCTTAATACGTGATTTTACCGATAACCAGGATATTAAAACAGTGACTGATACTTTATCGTATTTAAAGCGTTTAGGTATTAATGCCATTGAATTAATGCCTTTTAATGAATTTGAAGGTAACGATAGCTGGGGGTATAATCCGTCTTTTTATTTTGCTACAGATAAGGCATATGGAACGGTTGAAGATTACAAAACCTTTATCGATGAGTGTCATAAGGAAGGTATTGCCGTAATTATGGATATGGTACTAAACCATTCCTATGGACAATCGCCTTTTGCCCGCATGTACCTGGGAGAAGATGGTAAGCCATTCAATAATCCATGGTATAATACGGATTCAAATATTGAAAATCCGGGTTTGAGCTGGGGATACGATTTCAATCATGAAAGTCTTGAAACACAAGCTTTGGTCGACAGTGTTTGTTCATATTGGATAAATGAATATAAGGTGGATGGATTCCGTTTTGATTTTACCAAAGGTTTTTCAAATACCCCTTATCCAATTGATGGTGATGAGTGGGCAAATGGACCTGACCCTGATCGTATCCGGATTTTGAAACGGATGGCCGATGAAATATGGAAGCGTAAAAGTGATGCGGTTGTTATGTTTGAGCATCTGGCTGATAATGCAGAAGAGAAAGAGTTGGCCAATCATGGTATATTAATGTGGGGTAATGCCAATCACAACTACAATGAGGCAACAATGGGTTATAACGAAGGCACTAAGTCTGACCTGTCATGGACTTCTTACAAGAAGCGTGGATGGAATGAACCGCATATAGTTAACTATATGGAAAGTCATGATGAAGAGCGCCTTATGTATAAGAATCTTCAATATGGTAATTCGGAAGGTGATTATGATGTGACAGACCTTAAAACAGCATTAAGACGAACTGAAGCAGCGGCTGTATTCTTTATTCCAGTTCCAGGACCCAAGATGATATGGCAATTTGGCGAATTGGGCTTTGATTTAAGCATTAATCGTTGTACTGATGGATCAGTGAGCGATGAGTGTCGTTTGGCTCAAAAACCGGCTAAATGGGAGTATATGAATGACGAAGATCGTATGCGTTTATATTCGGTTTATCAGTTGTTAAATGAGATGAAGATTAATGAACCTGTGTTTGCCACAAATGATTTTGATTTAGAAGTTGGTGGGGCATTGAAGCGTATTGAGTTAAATATGAGTGGAACAGACGTGCGTATAATCGGTAATTTTGGTGTTACCAAAGCATCGATCAAACCAAACTTTAGCACAACAGGTAAATGGTATAATATCTTTGCCAGGGATAGTATGCAGGTGACTGATATGGATATGGAGATACTGCTTCAGCCTGGTGAGTATGTTATGTACAGTCAAAAGAAATTGAGTGGTTTTGATACGCATACTTCGGTTGAAGATGGCTTGGAAGAAACCCTGCTTCATATTTCACCTAATCCGTTCAGGTTTGATGTAACTATTTCATTAGAAGGTTCATCGGGGCGATATGAACTGTATAACATAACCGGTATGAAAGTAAAGAGTGGACAACTCTATCAACAACAATCAACGCTTAACTGGGGAGATTTACCTTCAGGACATTATATTCTGAGAATAAATGTTGATAACAAGGTGCTGGTTAAAAAAATGATAAAACGCTAATGATACAGACCTTAAGGTTTTAAAAATCTTAAGGTCTTTTTTAATCCCCTGGTAATTAACTCTTTTCTCACCTCTCACTTCTCACTACTCACAACTCACCTCTCATATATCTACTTCCCCTCAGCTTTGAACAACGTTCTGATAGTATACATAAAGATTCTGAAATCTAATCGCATAGAATATTTACGCATATAGAACAGTTCAAGCTTAAGGCGCTGAAGCATCTCTGTTTTATTTTCGGCATAACCGTACAATACCTGACCCAAAGAAGTAATGCCGGGTTTCACTTTAAGTAGTTCTATAAATGCGGGTTCATCCTTAACTATTTGCTCAATATAAAATTGTCGTTCGGGACGCGGGCCAATAACAGACATGTCGCCCTTTAGCACGTTAATGAACTGGGGAAATTCGTCTATGCGCCACTTTCTTAAAAAACGACCAAAAGGAGTCACTCTTATATCATTGGATGAAGACAGGGCCGGACCATTTTTCTCAGCATCTATATACATGGTTCTGAATTTCAGAATCTGAAATTTCTTGCCGTCTTTACCTATACGTTCTTGTTTATAAATCGCAGGCCCTTCCGATTCACTTTTAATTTTCCAATAGATGAAAGGAATTATTGGTGTGATAATGCTAACGCCTGTAAGCGCAATTAAAATATCACTGCTCCTTTTTACAAAACTTTTAGCTTTAGACCATACGGGTATTTTGACAATTGGAGAACCATTACGTTCTTTAATTGCCTGTTCTAATTGATGTTCGTATATATATGTATACCCCGGTGCTATTTGCATTAGTGAATCTCTATCTTTAAGCATGTCCCAAATTCATCATCTAACTTCCAAACGTTGATGATATAAAATTATTACATTCAACATTGGGAATTTACTTCTGGCACATGGTAAAGGTTTCATTTTTAGTTAAAAAAGATATTTTAGAAAATGTAATGTCGTTAATCTAAAGTCAGCAATGATTTAGTATCAAGAAAGGCTCTAATTGGAATAAAAAGTTATTTTTGCGGCATGCAGCAAAAAGACTCATTCAGACATAAGGGACTACGAAATCGATTAGTGCAGGAATTGATGCAAAAACGTATTGTTGACAAGCATGTATTGGAAGCTATAGGTAAAGTACCTCGCCATTTATTTTTAGAGAGCAGCTTTATTAATTTTGCTTATCAGGATAAAGCTTTTCCTATTGGTGCCGGACAAACCATTTCACAACCTTATACTGTTGCACTTCAATCTCAACTATTGGAGGTAGAGCCTGGAGAGAAAATTCTTGAAGTTGGAACAGGTTCGGGTTACCAGGCAGCTGTTTTAATTGAAATGGGTGTAAAATTGTTTTCAATAGAACGTCAGTCTGAACTTTACCAGCGTTCTACACGTTTGTTGAGGGAATTAGGTTATCAAGGACGTTTTTTCTTAGGTGACGGATACGAAGGCATAGAAGCTCAGGCACCTTTCGATAAAATTATTGTTACGGCAGGCGCACCGGTTATTCCACGTATGCTTTTAACCCAATTAAAGATTGGTGGTATAATGGTAATACCCTTGGGAGATAATAAGCAGGTGCTGACCCGTATTACCCGTCTTGATGAAGATGAGTTTGAGCAGGAACAGATTGAAGAATGCGCCTTTGTGCCAATGCTGAACGGAATAGTATAGGATGTATGATGTGGGGAATTATGAATTATGACGTGGTGAACCGGGAGCAGATTATGAGAAAAATACTATTTTTAGTTTATTCATTATTAATCAACGATCCTAATTATGAATAAACAACAACTAAAGGACCGAACAAAAAAGTTTGCGATTGAAGTGATTCGTATGAGTGAATACTTGCCTGCAACTTTTCTGGGAAATCATATAAAAGGACAATTAATAAGATGTTCATCATCAGTAGCAGCAAATTACAGGGCAGCTTGTTTGGCTCAATCAAAAGCAGCTTATATAGCTAAGCTAAGTATATTAATTGAAGAGGCTGATGAATCGGAGTTCTGGTTGGAATTAATAGTAGAGAACAATCTATTATCAAAAGATAAGATCTGTGAACTAATGAACGAATCACATGAAATAGCATCTATTTTTATAGCAGGTCGAAAAACACTAATGCAAAATAAATAAGATGAATGGAATTTTGAATTATGACGTGGGGAATTGTGATTTATGACGTAGGGAATTATGATGTGGAAATTTTTTATAAATCATCCATCATAAATCATCCATCGTAAATCATCCATCGTAAATCATCCATCATAAATCATAAATCAAATGAAAATCGACATTATACCAATTAACCCATGGCAGGAAAATACCTATATTCTTTCTGACGAAACAAAAGAATGTGTTATTATCGATCCCGGCTGTTTGTCGCCTGAGGAGAGAGAATCTGTTGCCGGATTTATTGAAGAAAAAGGATACAAGCCTGTTCGACTATTACAGACGCACATGCACCTTGATCATGTTTTTGGCAGCAAATTTATTGCAGAAAAATACAGTCTTCAACTTGAAGCGCATAAAGACGATGAGTTTTGGGGAGAGCAAACAGTAGAATATGCTGCTAACTTTGGTATGCAGCTTGATTCTAACCCGCCTGCTATAGGTAATTACCTTAAAGAGGGTGATAAAATCAACTTTGGTAACTCAGAACTGGAAGTCATTCATGTACCAGGTCATTCTCCGGGAGGAATTGTTTTTTATAGCAAATCAGATAAAATCGCTATTGTTGGTGATGTATTGTTTAGAGAAAGCATCGGTAGGGCTGATCTGCCGGGTGGTGACTTTGAAACCTTAGTGTCGAATATAAAATCAAAACTATTGGTTTTAGATGATGATGTAAAGGTTTATCCGGGGCATGGTCCTGAATCAACAATTGGTCATGAGCGAACAAATAATCCTTTTTTAACTTAAATATAAAACTCTTTCTCATTTGGGAAAGAGTTTTTTGTTTGAAGTTGTTTAATGTTGTAGGGGAATTTCGAGAGTGACATATTGATTTTCAGTGGCAAGGCTCAATTTTTAATTGCATAGCCTAAGCTACGGAATAAAAATTAGCAGAAGCCAATGGAATCAAGAAGTTACTCGCAGATTTTCAATATAACTTTAAACAACTTCATTGACAATTATTTTCTAATAACCAAGCAAATATCATTTTCTTTTTCAGATTTTATTAATCAATTTGAAGTCATAAAAGAACTCAAAAAATTATTAGATAACATAAACACAAAAGCATATGGGAACCGATAAGTTTGTCTCTCGCCATATTGGTCCAAGGGATCATGAGATAGACACTATGCTAAAGAAAGTTGGTGCATCAAGTCTTGAGGATTTGATTGACCAGACAGTACCTTCATCTATACGTCTTGAAAGACCTTTGAACATTGGAAAAGGTTTAACTGAGCGTCAGTACTTCAGAAAGATTCACGATATTGCTCAACAGAACAAGGTATATAATACGTATATCGGTATGGGCTATTATGATGTAATTACACCAGCAGTAATTACTCGTAATGTACTTGAGAATCCGGTTTGGTATACCTCCTATACACCTTACCAGGCTGAAATTTCACAAGGTCGTTTAGAGGCATTATTAAACTTCCAGACCGTTGTAACAGAAATGACAGGGATGGAATTGGCCAATGCATCATTGTTAGATGAGGCAACAGCTGCTGCAGAAGCGATGATCATGATGTATAATGCGCGTAGTCGCAAGCAGGCAAAAGCCGGTGTTAATGTTATGTTTGCCGACGAAAATATGTGGCCTCAAACAAAAGAGGTACTGATTACGCGTGCTAATCCGCTTGGAATAGAGTTGCAATTTGGTGATGTCCATTCATTCGAGTGTAGCGATAAGGTGTTTGGTGTAATGGTTCAGTACCCTAACTCAAATGGTACAGTTGAGAGTTATAAGGCGCTGACAGAGAAACTACATGAAAATGATTGTCGTATTGCCGTTGCTGCCGACCTTATGGCTTTAGCATTATTAACTCCTCCGGGAGAGTGGGGTGCTGATATTGTTTTCGGTACAACTCAGCGTTTTGGTATTCCAATGGGTTATGGTGGTCCTCATGCTGCTTTCTTTGCATGTAAGGAAGCTTTAAAGCGTCAGTTGCCAGGTCGTATCATTGGTATTACAAAAGATGTGAATGGCCAACGCGCTTTACGTATGGCACTTCAAACACGTGAGCAGCATATTAAGCGTGAGCGCGCTACTTCAAACATTTGTACAGCTCAGGCTTTATTGGCAACAATGGCTGGTTTCTATGCCGTATATCATGGAGAAGATGGTATTAAGCGTATTGCAGAACGCATTCACTCCATTGCTTATCAAATTACACGTGAAGTTGAAAAATTAGGCTATAAGCAGTTAAATGCTGATTATTTCGATACGATTCGCTTTGCTATTCCAGAAGGCGTAAATGTGGAGGATATTGAGCGTTTCAGCCTTGATTTGGAAATGAACTTCCGCTACCTTGAAAACGGTGAGGTTGGTATCAGTATTGATGAAACGACTAACCTGTTTGACTTAAACTGGATTGTAGAAGTATTTGCTAAAGCTGCAGGTAAAGATGTTCCTGTAATCGGAGACTTTAGCGAAGAATTAAATATTAACGCTGAAATTGCTCGTAAAAGCGCTTTCTTAACTCAGGATATCTTTAAAAAATACCGTTCTGAGGCTGAAATGGTGCGTTATATTAAAAGGCTTGAACGTCGTGATATTTCATTAACGCATTCAATGATTTCATTAGGTTCATGTACCATGAAACTGAATGCTTCTACTGAAATGTTCCCGTTAAGCTGGATTGAATTTAACGGTTTACACCCATTTATTCCAACCAATCAGGCTTTAGGATATCATATGATGATGGATGAGTTGCGTAGTGACTTATCTGAAATCACAGGCTTTGCTGATGTAAGCTTGCAGCCTAACTCTGGTGCTGCTGGTGAATATGCCGGTTTAATGGTTATCCAGGCTTATCATGAAAGCCGTGGTGAAGGGCATCGTAATATCTCTATTATTCCTGCATCTGCTCATGGAACTAATCCTGCATCAGCAGTTATGGCCGGTATGAAGGTAGTGGTGGTTAAGTGCGACGACAATGGTAACATTGATGTTGATGATTTGCGAGCTAAAGCAGAAGAGCATAAAGACAATCTGTCAAACTTAATGGTGACTTATCCTTCTACACATGGTGTATTTGAAGAGTCAATTATTGAGGTTTGTCAGATTATTCATGATAACGGAGGTCAGGTATACATGGATGGTGCAAATATGAATGCTCAGGTTGGTCTGACCAGTCCGGGACATATTGGTGCCGATGTATGTCACTTAAACCTTCATAAAACATTTGCTATACCTCACGGTGGTGGAGGTCCTGGTGTTGGTCCGATTGGTGTGGCTAAACATCTTGTAGAGTTCCTTCCAAAGCACTCGGTTGTTGATAATGGTCGTACAGGAATTACAGCTGTTTCGGCTGCTCCATGGGGTAGTGCCAGTGTACTTCCTATTACTTACGGTTACATCAAAATGTTGGGCGGTGAAGGATTAACTCAATCAACAAAGATGGCTATTTTGAATGCTAACTATATGGCATCGCACCTTAAAGATGACTATGGTATTCTTTACACCGGTAAAAATGGTCGTGTTGCACACGAAATGATTTTGGAATGTCGTCACTTTAAAGCTGATTCAGGTATTACAGAGACAGATATTGCTAAGCGTTTGATGGATTATGGTTTCCACGCTCCGACATTATCATTCCCTGTATACGGAACATTGATGGTAGAGCCGACTGAGAGTGAGTCACTTCAGGAGCTTGACCGTTTTATTGCGGCGATGAAGTCGATTTATACTGAGATAAAAGAGGTTGAGAACGGAACGGCCGATAAGGAGGATAACGTGTTGAAAAATGCACCACACCCATCATACAAAGTAGTGGCCGATGAGTGGAATCACTCTTATGGACGAGAAAAAGCTGCTTATCCATTACCATTTATTCGCGAAAATAAGTTCTGGATAGATGTTGCTCGTGTGGATGATGCTTATGGTGATCGTAACCTTGTTTGTGCATGCGAACCTATCGAAAGCTATATGGAAGACTAAAAACTTCTAAAGTTATAAGTATATGATATAAAAGCCTGGTAGTCATTTTTACTATCAGGCTTTTTGCATTTATTGGAAACTTTTACAGGCACAAAGCGTAATATAAGCCGATATAATCTGAATTTGCTTAATGTTGTAGGGGGGATTTCGAGAGTGATTTATTGATTTTCAGTGGTAAAGCTCAATTTTTAATTGCATAACTTGTCCCGGTTTCTAACGGGAGCCATAAGCTATGGAATAAAAATTAGCAGAAGCCAG
>JAKSBD010000178.1 GCA_022361295.1 Bacteroidales bacterium | reverse complement strand
GTGTCCCGAAGAGACTAAATGTTATTAACCGTCGGTGAAGCCGTTGGCATTCAGTGTTATACGCCATCCTCCCTGCAAGGGGTGAATTTTGTTACTTCAACACCATAGCATGTTAGTCAGCCTTTGAGTTTAATCTGAGCTATGAAATTTAAATCAAACTCAGATTAATACACAGATTGACTGTATAGACGTGTAATTGAAACACATCGCAAAAATATTTTCTTAAGATTATTAAAAATTAAAACTATATTTGCGATGTAAACATAAACAAAGAGCTGGAAATCCACCCCATACACTTCATGTGGCTTGGGAACGACAAATCGAAATTACATATAACAAGGTATGCCTCAGGGAACATCCCTGTTGCTAAAATTCAATTTAATTAATAATTGAAGTAAATTGTTGTAATTAGATTTTTGTACGTTCTACTTTTTCAGATTATAGAGTACCTTCACAAATTACATATACAAATTACTTCGTGATAGTTCGCGAAAATGTTTATTACTAAAGAAATAAGGGAAGAGTTAAATCACCTTTTCTTCCTGTTAAGATTACAAGACAGAAACTCAAAATCGTCATTAGACAAGCAAGTTAAGATAGAGCAAATACTGGCGTATTTAGAGATTATTCATTCACAGATAAGAAAGACTTCAAGAAAGCGTAAATTAGTTTTTGTTGATAGTGGTGCCGGCAATTGCTATTTAAGTTACCTGGTATACTACTTCTACAGCAAAATAGAGGAACGTGATATTGAAATTCATTGTATTGATTATAACGAAAGCCTGATGGAGTCAAATGAGAGGCTGGCTAAAGAGATGAATTTTAAAAATATGTTTTTTTACCCGATGGATATCATTGATTTCAATACTGATGAAAGCATTGACCTGGTATACTCTTTACATGCTTGTGATACAGCAACCGACAAAACCATGTACCTGGGCATTAAAAACAAAGCCAAAGTCATTTTATCGGTAGCATGCTGTCAGCATTCAATCAGCATGAAAGCTTCATCCTTAAAAATTGTTGTTCGTTACAAATCATTCAGAGACAAAATGCTAATGATGGTATCAGATACCCTAAGGGCATTGTTATTGGAAAGAAATGAATACAAGGTGGACATATTTGATTTTGTGTCATCAAGGTTTACAGAGAAAAATACCATGGTAAGAGCCGTTCGGACAGGTTTTAAAAAGCAGGTTGATGCTAAAGAGGAATATGAAAATCTAAGTAAAGAGTTTAAGATGAAACCTTATTTAGAGGAGCTATTGGCAGAGACTGAAATTTAAAAGCTTGACTTGGATAATGCTATCGTATTGAGAATAAGGCCGCTTGTGTTTCAAGCGGCTTTTTTTAATCTTATTATCACCTGCTCAGGAGGACATAAATAGAAAGGTTTAAAACCGCTAGCGTGATATCAATTTATTGAGGTGGTATGAAAAAAGTAACTATAAATAGTTGACTTTTAACTATCTTAGGTGTGGTTTTTTTTGTTGAGAAAAGTTAGATCAGCAAATAGAATTGTTAAGAGCCATTGCAACAATTAATGTAATAGTAATTGCTTTTTGGGATGGTCGAGAAAATATAAAAGGCTTATAGTTATTGATGGTGACCAGAAGAGCTAAGCGAGAAGTATTATAAACTCATTATTATTTTTAATAATCGCGTCTATTTTTGGGGAGGATATTTAAAAGAATATGGGAAGAGAATTAATCATATCAATTTTGTACTGGACCCTTGCCACCACATTTACAGTCTCAATCCGCTTTGTAGGGATAGAAATCTTTTATGAACTGCGACCGGATATACCCATTAAAATAATATCATGGGCAACCATTTTGGGCGGACTGATCATTGGCGT
>JAKSBD010000686.1 GCA_022361295.1 Bacteroidales bacterium | reverse complement strand
TTCCTCATTCAGCACATGCAGCTCTGTAATGATCGGGTGACGGTTGGGAGGCGCAGTATTCAGAATAGACAGGTCACGCGCTCCCATCAATGAGAATTGTAGGGTACGAGGTATCGGTGTAGCAGTTAAGGTTAGTGTGTCTACGTTAACTTTTAACTGTTTTAGCTTTTCCTTAATGGCTACTCCAAAGCGTTGTTCTTCATCGATAATTAACAGTCCAAGGTCTTTGAATTCAACATCTTTACCCGTCAGGCGATGTGTGCCGATTAAAATATCAACTTGCCCTTCTTTCAGTTTTTTAAGAGCTGCCTTTATGTCTTTAGGTTTACGCAGGCGACTTACGTATTCAATATTGGCCGGAAAATCTTTCAAACGCTCTTTAAAGGTCTGGTAATGCTGAAGTGCCAGAATGGTTGTAGGTACTAAAACAGCCACCTGTTTGTTGTCGGCAAGGGCTTTAAAAGCAGCCCTGATAGCAATTTCTGTTTTACCAAAACCTACGTCACCACAAACAAGGCGATCCATAGGCGTGGATTTTTCCATGTCTTCTTTAACAGATACAGTTGCCTTGGTTTGGTCGGGGGTGTCTTCAAAAAAGAAAGAAGCTTCCAGCTCTGTTTGCAGATAAGTGTCCGGCGAATAGGTGAAGCCCGGTTCTGCTTTTCGTTTAGCATACAGGGCAATTAATTCGCGGGCAATGTCTTTAACCTTTTTCTTGGTTTTTTCCTTCAGCTTTGACCAGGCGGCTGTTCCCAGCTTGTTTATTTTGGGAGGGGTCCCTTCTTTACCTTTAAATTTACTAATGCGATGAAGCGAATGAATATTAACCAGTAAAACGTCATTGTCGCGATATACCAAACGAATAGCTTCCTGAGGCTTGCCATTGACTGTTTGTGTTACTAAACCTCCAAAGCGACCAACGCCATGGTCAATATGTACTACAAAGTCACCTGGATTTAAACGGTTCAGTTCTTTCAGCGAAATAGCTTGCTGCGCTGCCTTGGCTTTTTCGGTTCGAAGCGAGAATTTATGGTAGCGCTCAAATATCTGGTGATCGGTGTAAAAGCACAATCTTGCATCGTGATCAATAAAACCTTCATGCAGGCTGTGGTTTATTTCGCTGTATTTTAGCTTAATGCCCCTGTCATGGAAAATGGCCTGCAAGCGCTCAAACTGTTTTGGATTATCAGATAATATGTAACAATCGTATTCTTCACGCTGTTTTTCTTTCAGGTTGTCTTCAAGTAATTCAAAGTTTTTGTGAAAAACCGGCTGAGGAGCTGAACTAAATTCTATGTTTGTGGTGTTTGCAAGATGAGCATCATCGCCCAATGCTATTATTGGAAAATTCTGACATCCTTTGAAAAAGCTCTTAAAATTACAGATGTCTTTTTCTGTCAGAAAGCTATAGTTTTTTTCCTCATCTTCTTCATCAACTTCATAGGTATGGGCGGCTATCTTCTCATTAATAGCTTTCATCCGCTGTTCAATAAAGTCGAAACTTTCTATCCATATTTTACATTCAGCAGGCAAATAATCAGACAGCGAAGACAGCTCTTGTGATTCCTGGTTCTCAGTAAGGTTGGGTACTATTGTAACCTGCTCCAGCTTTTCTTTCGATAATTGATTTTCGAGGTTGAACTTTCTGATGCTATCCACTTCATCACCAAAAAAATCTATGCGATAAGGGTCTTCGTCGGAGAAGGAATAAACATCAATAATACTGCCGCGAACGGAGTATTGACCAGGCTCAAAAACAAAATCAACACGTTGAAAATGATATTCGTTCAATACATCGGTAATAAATGAAATATCAAGCTGATCGCCGGTGTTGATTATCAGGCGGTTTTCATCCAAAGACTCGGCAGACAGAACGCGCTCAATCAAAGCTTCGGGGTACGTGATAACAAAAAGGTCTTTGTTGTTATTGTGTAATTGGCTCAATGCTTCTGTACGCAGCAATACGTTCTGCGAATCTTTCTGTCCGTACTCAGGCGAACGCTTATAGGATGATGGCAAAAACGAAACATGTTTGCTGCCACATAATTGTGAAATGTCGTTGTATAGATAGGCCGCCTCTTCGCGGTCATTCATAACAACTAAATGTGGCCCTTTTGATAGTAAAGATGCCTGAATGACAGCCCTAAGACTCCCGCTCAATCCCTTTAAGCAAAGTCTGCCTTCAGGTTTAGAAACTGATTCTTCAATCGACTTAATTCGTTGATCGTTCTTAAATAATTCAAGTATCTGACTAATCTCCACGTTCTGCTGTTTTGCTGCAAAAGTAAAGAAAATGTATTAGTGAGTAATGGTTAATGGTTAGAGATTAGTGATTGGTGGTTAATGATTAGTAATTGGTGATTAATGCCGGAATATGTCTTTCGTCTTCCGTTATGGGTAATAATTAGTACCAAGTATCAAGATGTCCGATAGCTATCGTGATACATTTTCTACGTAGTCTATATCTTGATACTTATGTCTAAAGTCTAAAGTCTTATGTCTTGATACTTGATACTTGCGTCTTATATCTTAACTATCCTTACCATACTTCTTCAGGTAGTTT
>JAKSBD010000492.1 GCA_022361295.1 Bacteroidales bacterium | reverse complement strand
CAAAGGGTGGATACACTGCTGTTGCCGGAGTTATTGAGCATGGTGATGGACCGGTTAAGGTTTTTCGCGTTGATATGGATGCCCTGCCCATTGATGAAAGCCAACTGAATGATCACCTGCCTTTTAATAAAAACTTTGCATCGGTTTATGATGGTTATATGCATGCCTGCGGACATGATGCCCACTCAGCCATCGGTTTAGGATTGGCTAAATACCTTGCGGAACACAAAGAAAAAATCGAAGGAAAGATCATTATACTGTTTCAACCTGCTGAAGAAGGGTTGGGTGGTATGGCTGCAGTAGTGAAACATCCTCTTTTTAAAAATATTGACGAAGCATATGGATTTCATGTGTGGGCCAATAGAGAGCCAAACGAGTTCATTTGCGGAACCTATGGCCAGCTTGCCAGTAAAAAGTTTGATGTTACAATAACTGGCAAGGCCTCTCATGCTGCTTTAGCTCCTGAAAAAGGAATTAACGCCATGCTCCCGGCCGCCGAAATTGTTTTAAACCTGGAAAAGCTAAAGGCCAACTTTCCTTCGCATATTCGAATGAATATTGGTCAAATGCAAGCAGGTACCGCACGAAATATTGTGTGTCCTGAAGCTATTCTAAAAATTGAAACCAGGGCCGGAGACACGGAAACCCGCAATGAACTATACAATGCTGCCATTGAAACAATAGAAGCCATTGCTAAGAAGTATTCATGCAGCTGCAAAACGAGTTTGGTGGGTGAAGCTGAAAGTGCTGCCAGTTCAACCGACCTAGCCAAAAGAATTAAGCGCACAGTAAAGGGCACCGGTCTGTTTGAAAATTGTCTGGTAGGCGAATTACACAATACCTATAGTGAAGATTTCTGCACACTGATGAATCATGTTCAAAAAACAGGCGGTAAGGCAGCATTTATGGGCATTGGTGCTTCAAATAAAGCAGGGACTCATCATCAGACAAATTTTGATATTGATGAAGGTGTGATGTATAAAATGGCTTGTATTTTGGCCGAAATGAGTATTCTTAAATAAAAAAGATACTACTCACTGGCTGGTGTATGTATAATACATAACTGGTTTAGCATGATAGTTAAAGTTCATTTGTATAGATCATAGAGTCAATGATCCTGGTCTGTTTCTGTCTGCAAAAACAATGTAACTTTCTATGATCCATACAAAATGATCCTGTTGAAGCAGGTTTAAATTAAATGCATTTCCTTAATCTCATGTTTTTCATTATCCGGAATTATCATTGTTCTTTATTTACCAACCTGAGGTCGACATTAAATTTCAACCTCAGCTTATTACTTTTTCAATTCTCGTTTTTTATTCATTTCCCGTTTAACCATTTTGCTAAACTGCTTTTCGTATTGTCTTTCCACATTCGTATTTTTCTCAGCTTTGCGCCTGTTTAAAAACGCAAGCTCTTTCTTTAAATGCAGGTAACTATCGTATCGCTGTGGGCTTATATAACCTTTTTCCAGTTCTGCCTGAACGGCACAACCCGGCTCTCCTTCATGCTTACAATCATTAAACCGACAATGCTGGGCCAACTCAGCAATTTCGCTAAAGGTATCATCAAGATCGTGGTCTCCGGCCCAGGCTTGTACTTCCCGTAAACCGGGCGAATCAATAATATACCCGCCGCTCTCCAACTCAAACATAAACGATGTTGAAGTGGTATGCCTGCCTCTCTTGTCCTTTCGTCTTATTTCATTGGTTTTTTGCACGTCTTTTTTCAGCAGGGCGTTGGTAAGTGTTGACTTACCCACACCCGACGGCCCAATAAAAACAGCTACTTTGCCTTTTGACAAATAGTTCGTTAACGTAGTAATACCTGTTCCATCTTCAACACTTGTTACTATAATATCAACGCCAGGCGCAATGGTTTCGGCCTGAAACCTTACCAATTCGGCTTGATCATTAAGGTCTGCTTTGTTTAAGATTACTAAAGGAGTAGCACCACTATTCCAGGCAACAGTAGTTAATCGTTCCAATAATCTGTCAGAGTAGTTACGCCCTCCGTCTAAACCTAGCACAATAGCAACGTAGTCAATATTAGCCGCAATGACCTGCTCTTCGGTGACATTCCCTGCCGATTGCCTGCTTATCGATGTTCTTCTTTCCAGTATCTTGTCAATTTGAAAAGTACCATTGCACATGCTCAGCTCAACCCAATCGCCTACACACGGGAATTCACTTTTATTTTGTATCGTTCGAAAATGCTTACCCTTCAGTTTTACTTTTTCGGTGTCTGACTCTACCTGCACTTTGTATGTATTGTATTGTTTTTCAACAATACGTCCTTTTATATTATTTGTACACATCTTCTCCTCCTTTCTCCAAACTCAGTTTATGTAAGGTTGAAATCATTGTTTTAGATGGGAATGGTAATGACATCAATGGTTCTGCAGCCATCGTCAATAATAGCAGCTCGTTATCATCGGCTGCAATACGGTTTAACTTAATGGTGTGACACTTGGTACACCGATGAATGATTGACCATTCCTTATTTTGCTGGACATAAATACTGATTGGCTTCATTACCCCCCTGCAACTTGCCCGCCTGTCGCCGGGTGTTATATCCACATGTACACTGCACAGGCAGTGAGGGCAATGGTTTCGTTGTTTTCCTCCAAACTCTACAGGAGGAACAGCTTTCCCACAAGAAGCACAGATAAATGACTCCATGGGGTTTTCATGAATCATTTTATTACGTGACATTGTTATTGCGTTAAGTCTAATTGCTAAATTGAGTGTAGCAATTTTACCAACATAAATACTTGGAATATCTATATAGAAATCACTCCAGCAAGAATTTGCTTGAGTACAAATGGCATAATCAAAGTCAAAGGACTATGATTATTTACTTAACACGAACCAGAATATTCTTAATCATCAAATAATTTTAGTGCCGCAAAACTAAACCTTTTTAATTAAAAACAGAAATCTTTTTCTACTTTTCATAACTCCAACTATTTAAGTTGGTAGTTAATGGAGGAAATATGATTAATTCTACCCATTGCAAATCTAATCACGATGGTGTAAATTTGCTACTCGATATACAATATATAGCAGTATACTCAAAGATACTACCAATAAAATAAGGGGATGGAGAAGCAAAAGACAATGGAGCATTGTAGCACGAAAATATTAGCAGTTCGTGATGCCTTAGAAATTTTTAGTGGTAAATGGAAGATTCCGATTATAGGTGCATTAATCTATTTAGGAGAAGCCGGATTTAAAGATTTACAGCGAATGGTTGGAGATATTACTCCTAAAATGCTTTCTAAAGAACTAAAAGAGCTGGAAATAAACCTTCTTGTGAAGAGAACAGTAATTGATACCAGGCCGGTAACAGTCAGATATAGTATTACTGAATATGGAAAGACCTGCCAATCTGTAATATTTGAATTGTACCAATGGGGAGAAAAGCATCGAACGAGAATTAAGGAAGGCGTCTGATTTTTTTTACGGCAGGAACATTTAAGATAATTCTAATGGTATAGTTAGTTTTAAACACTAACCATACCATGCCAATACGGAAACAGTCATTACTAGTGACTGTCGACTTATTTTACTTCCTAAATGACTCAATGTCATATTGAGGTTTTCCAAGTTCCTTCCATGTTTGTTCTGCCCTAAACTCTTCTTTGTAGTTTGAAAAGATCGAACCAATTTGTGCGGCTAAACGAGCTTCTTTATTGAATAAACCAACAATTTTAAGTACCCAAACAGGAGTTAACTGAACGTTTAGTTTGGGGGATTGGGTGTTAGCATATCTTGTAAGAGCTACTTCAAAAGTCATAGCCTCTCTTCCTTGCATAACATAGTCTTTAGTTAAGGCATGATCAGATTGGCTTACTGCATTAGCAATCATTCTTCCCAAATCTTTTCCGGCCAGCCAATACATCGGATAATGAATGGGTTTAAATGCCTGCAGTGTATCCCCTTTTCTCATCGTAAATTCAATGGTATCCATAATCCACGAAAGATGAAAAAACGTTGTTGGAATACCTGATTCCTTTAAAAGCCGATACCCTGTTTTACGTATTGTATTTATATCCAATTCTGCTCCTTGTGCAAACTCAGGAAACATCGCTGTTATGGCTGACACATGAAATATACGGTTTATATTCATCTCCTTAGCAGCTTTATAACGTTTTTTACACCGTCTATTTCAGGTTGAAAAGCAGCTTTAGGATCTATGGTAGACAGGTTTAAATAAATAGCATCTACATCTTTAAGTACTTCTCTCAGGCTGTTCATGTTAGCTAAATCACCAACATGTATCTCAATCTCGGTTGGAAAATCGGCTATTCGATCTATTTTACTGACATCACGTACTAAAGCCTTTATGTGAATACCTTTTTTTATCAATTCTTTGTAGGCGAATGGCGCCAGGTTTCCTGTAACTCCAATGAACGCTATTTTTTGTATCATATTCTAATAATTTTGGTTCAAAACTACTACATTTGCTATTTATTGTATAGTGTTTATCCATTGTATATCACTATACTATTGTATAGTAATAAACCAGAACTATGAATCCAACGAATATTCCGGAATGCCCATCTTCCACAATCTTAGCCTTAAATGATTGTTTAACCGTTTTAAACGGTAAATGGAAAGTACCAATAATTGGAACACTGCTTTTTGGTCCCAAACGTTTTAGAGATTTGGAAAGTACTATTCAAAAGATAACTCCTCGAATGCTCTCAAAAGAACTTAGGGAGTTAGAAATAAACCACATTATCACAAGAAATGTATATGATGAGAAGCCTGTTCGTATAGAATATGAACTTACACCCTCAGGACAGTCACTCAAACCTATTCTTGAGGCTATGGTAGAATGGGGCGCCCAACACAGAAGCGATGTTTTTACTAAAACAGAATCAGATAAGTAACACGCAACTCATATCGTAACAGTTGACACAAGGGCTTGCTGCAAATTACTATATTAACAACCAAAGCTTTTCATGGATAATAAACTTAACAAAAAGCAGCTTCCAAACAGGAAGCCGCTTAACTTATCTGAACAATTGTTTTACTATCTCACGGGCATAGGCATGAACCCATACTTCTGACTCGTAAGATGACGAATAGTAAACAACAACAGTATTCGTCTCCGGCGACACATAAAGGCATTGCCCCGTGCGTCCTGATTTATACATATCACCATCTTCAAAAACAGCATCCCATTGGTAGGAAGCATTAAGACTTTCCAAATTAAAGTCCTTTAATAATCGAGTGCCCAGGTAGTCCTTTCCATATTCACCCTTCTCTGTAGCTTTTTTCACTTTTGTAAAATAATCATCAGATATCAATTTTTCGTTGCTCACTGTTTCCCAACCAGGTGTAAATAACATACCAAAGCGAGCTAAGTCTCTTAAGCGAGCTGAAAATGCCCCTGATGCAATAGCTTCACCACTAGGCGAAATGGCTAAAGTACCGTCGCCCTCCATGCCGGTCTTACTCCAAACTTCAGTGGTAATTACATCATGCATAGGTTTGTTATTTGCCTTTTCTAAAATTAAAAAATGGATGAAGCCTACCGACGCTTGAAAACAGGGCAATACTCGGTAACAGAAGTAGGCTATGATATGGGCTATAATAGTTTATCTAAGTTCTCTGAAATGTTTAAAAAGGTAAAAGGCATCAATCCCAAAGAGGTTATTCCTGTTTAATATTATCTATATAAATACACATGCTCATTAAAAAAGGTCACTAACTAAATGAAATGGTCTGTTAAACTATTAATGCTAGTATCAATTGTGTCAATAAATTGTTCTCGAATTTTAAAACCATAGTGCGTTAGGGCTTTAGAACGCTTAGATATTAACTAGCATGCTGTATTGCGCAAATCACTAGTAAAAATCTCTTATTACGACAGTTGTATCTGAAATTTCACTTTTAATCAAAATCCCGAGAGAGTCATATACTATCGCTTTTTTCCAACTTGATACAATCATTTTTAAATCTTTAGTGATAATAACATCATTATAACGTTCAATGACTGTATCTATTATTTCAGGCTCTGGTTCGTCAAGAATATCTGCTGTACTAGAAAATGACAGAGGCAGTTGATTGCCCCCAAGCTCTTCACCTTCTGAATTTACAAATAGGAAGGTCGTGTACATGTAATGGTCACCTGCATGATTCATACCAATTGCATACAGTGAGTCGGAAAGCGATATTTTGCCAATGGCAGAACTATATGCATTATATTTATCCCACAATGCAATAAGTCTTTCGTTTTGCCTTATATCTTGTTCTTTTTTTATAAAAGTCCAATTTTCAAGATTAGTAGGTAGTTCTATTTCAGGTAATATTTCTAAAAAATCAATAAACCTTAGAGATTTCTTACTTTCTTCTAAAAGCCAGTTAGGGCGAACGTAATTTTCAATATCTACAATCCAATTAATGTTTGATTTGTCGATTTCAGTAAGGTAATTATCAATTTCTTTTCCCTCATATTTGGGTTTATACCATTGAAACTTTTGAAAATGAAGTGACAATTCTTTTGACTTAAAAATATAGCCTTTCCTTGCATATATCTCGTTTCTCAGAAGTTTTAAGTCACTCAGACTTAAAGTTCTTAAGTCAATATCTGACTCAATTAGCTTCTTTGATATTTGAATAGGCTTATCTGTTTCCGGATTTTTAATTTCCGAGTAAACAATTGAATGTTCTTGATTATTACATCCGAAAAAAAATATTAAAATGATTAAATACTGTACTTTCATACTTTAGGTATTTTTAAAGAATTACAACTGTTCGGCCTCATGGCGCTGTAGCAGATTCTGCGTTGAGATTGTCCGTCCGAAATGCACAAGACTCCTTATGCATCAATGCGGTTTGTTGGCATTTCACGCATTTAATTTCCTGAAGGTCTACCAATTCTTAACATTGAAACCTATATTGAGCTGAACCATCAAAGGGAAGAACCCACTATTTCCTTTGGTGTCAAAATAGTATGCCGGTCCAACGTCAAAAAGAAGATGCATTCTATTATATGATCTTTGAATTCCCCAATTCGGTCCGAACTCAAAACTGATGTCGTCCTTTCGGTATATGTTTTTTGATTCAATCTCTTTAAAACTTGTCAATAACCTTATACCCCAATAATTTCCTGAATTATAATTAACTGTTTTACCCTTAGATTCTCTTTTACTTCTGTTATATATTTTTTTGTAGGCCAAATCTATAAATGGAGAAATGAAGTATGTAACCCCACTGCTTGTATTGTTTAGGTTCTTATTGCTTCCATGTATTCCAATACCAGGGTTTATCGATAAGGTAGACTTGGTTGACATTGGCATCTCCAATTCTATTCCAGGATTTAATATGTTAACCCTTAATGTGTTTGTTAATTTTTGATTGTTCTCTTGTCCGGTTACACTTAAACAAATAAAAATGCTAAATAGTAATAATGCTTTCTTCATAAATGGGTTATTTATTGATTATTTTTTCTTTTCTTCTCACCCAGGGTTCACATAAGGTGGCGGCTTATTTCCGTTAATCCCCACTAAATTAAATATTTTGTTCAAACAAAAACTGCCGCATTGATAAATTATATTAAACTATTGATTACAGAATAGAATGTCTTGATGAAGAAAGAATATGAGTAGTTGTCTACTTGCTATAGATTGACAAGTTGAGTAAAGGAAGCGATCACGGTGAGGAACCAGCGAAGAACTTATTAAAACTACTCCAAAACTATTTTCACTGTTTTGTGAAACGGCCCTTTGCGATGTGCCAAAAAGAAATCAAACATTTCACTTTTATCAGTCAATAAGGTAGTATCCTTACCTGTTACCATTTCAATTTTCTCAATCCTGTTCGT
>JAKSBD010000371.1 GCA_022361295.1 Bacteroidales bacterium | reverse complement strand
TCTACCTTCTCCTGCTTTTCGTTGGCAAAGTCCCAGTTAAGCACCACTGTTTGCCCCTGTGGCCCGGCTTTGACCTTTAGTTGGGGCACCGAGCTGCTCTTATAAAAACCTTCTGCACTCACTGTTTTAGAGGCCGGACTTAATTCGCCAAAAACAGAGATGCCAATGACCCGGTACTGGTACACTGTTTCATTATCGGGTAGAGAATCCACATAGAAATGAAAGTTGGCATCGTCGTGACCTTCAGGAGTAGTATTCACCAAAGGCACAGCATTTAAGCGTTTAAACTGTTGTCCATTATCTTCAGAGCGTTCTATCCAAAAGCTGTTGTACAGGCCGCTTTGGTATTGTTTGTCCCAGGTAAGGGTAACCATTTGATCGCCCGCTTCCGCTTTTACGTTGGCAGGCGCTGTTAGGGGCATGTATTCATCCACGCCTGTAAAAAATACGGCTGTATCCTGTGTCATGCCTTCGGCCACCTGTGCCGGAAAGACCTTGTAGAGGTATTTTTCGCCCGGTTTCACCTTATGATCAGTCCACCATAGTGCAGAGTAGCGCGCCACTTCAGGACTTTGGTCGGCAGCAAACAAGGCAAAGCCAAAGCGGTTTTCCTGTTCGGTGGAGCGGTTGATAATATCAACCATACTGGCTTCGCCATCACCGGCTTCCACCTCAAATCCATCACCATAAATGGCCTGGGCAGCCACACCGGCATAATCGTTTTTATCCACCAAAGCCTCCCACTCGGCAAGCGGTTTTGGTTTCAAAGGCTTTTTGGTTAAACGCGTTGTCTTCTCCTTAATGTATTTACCATTTTTAATAATGGTGGTACGTGTAATATGGTAACCATATTCATTGCCGTTTAACCACAGCTGGTAGGTTGTAGGAGCCCAGCGCAAGACAATACTGTCCTGCAAGGGCCGTCCCAACAAACGCATTTCGTGCTGAAGATTATCCTGGGCTGTTAGCCCGGTAGTCATGCCCCAACAGCTAAGAAAAAGAATAGTGAACAGCTTAGTTGCTCTTGTTTTCATATGGAAATGGGAAAAGAAGGTGATTAGTCTTTGATGCAGCGAATAGAATATCTAAAGCTTTTATGGGCATCTATTATATGTACTCCTGCTCTATAGCTATCTATCAATCTAGTCCTACCAAGGGTAGCGCTAACATTTGCGCTCGTCCACCAATAAACTTTATCAAAAGCTACACCATCATAATACTTTCCCCTCTTACTTGGCACTGCCGTAAAACCAACAACATTCATTAACTCAGAAAAAGTTCTATCTGCGGGAGTGTAAGGTCCTTCTGTCTCTAATTCATCCCAATTAGAGGAAGATAAAGCTTTAGCAACATTAGGATCACCTTGAGAATTCTTTTCTTCTCCCGC
>JAKSBD010000340.1 GCA_022361295.1 Bacteroidales bacterium | reverse complement strand
TAGATTTATTCTCCGGACTTTCTATTAGAGGGGCCGTTGACGGAGATTGTATAACTTCCCATTTCCCGTTCATTCCATCCATTACAGCTTCTGCGTTAAGATCTATCTCTTTAGCATGGTAAAGCTCATCAAAATCAGTTAGAATGGTACTTTCAGGTATTTTATTTAATGTAACATTAACAGATTTTTCCTCATAACATGCTACATTATTTTCATTTGTTACTTTCCAGATAAGCACAAAGTTCTCGGTAGACAATTGTACATGTTCAGGAACGGTAAATAACGAAGTAGGTGAGCTGGCATCTGACAAATAGTGTGGCGCCGGCTCATAAATCCATTCTCCAAAACATTCAGAGTTGAGTACCGCTTGCAACTCTATTTCATTAGTACAGTCTATAATATCAGTTCCTGCATCCACATCAGGAACAAAATCTACATTTATATTAGCCTGCTCGTTGACTGAGGTTTCACAACCATGAACGTCAACAAGCTTAAAGATTTCATAAACAGCGTCACTGGATAAGGCAGGTGTCTCAATTTGATAATCAGATGCCTCTTCAAAATCAATACTACCATCGGTATATGAAACGCTTATTGGAAAACTTCCTGTTAAATCTAAATCCAGTACCGAAGTTTGCCCTGAGCAGATATCATTTGTAAAACCTGTAATACTTCCGCCAGGGCTTGCCTTGTAGTCCACAAGGATTGACTTACTTATCTCTGCAACACAACTCCCTTGCACCTCTGTAAAGTACAAATTATAAGTCCCATTCGCTGATGCGGTAAAAATAGGTGACAAAGAATTAGCGTCATTTAAAGAGCCATCACCAACATTTTCAAGACGCCATAAAGAAGTGCTTGATTCAAATTCTTTAACCGCACTTAGATACACATCATAATCACAGGTTCGAATGGGATCATTGATTGATGGAGCAGGCATAGGATCAACAGTAATGGATGTTTCTTCAACATCAAACACTCCTGTATTTCCGTCTTTATCAATTAAGTTTTTTACCGTTATTACCTCTGATTTTGTAATTGGAATTGTTCCTGTATAAACGTTTGAATTGTAATTACGAACCTTACGCCAGTCATCCCAAGAAGGGGGATCTGACTGATAATTAATATAGATATCGAAATCAAAAGGCGGTGTTCCTGTCAGTTCAATCCTGATTTCAGGCTCAATTGCACCTCCAACAGCCTCATCCTCACAAAATTCAGTTTTATCAAAAGTAACCTTCCCGGAAGGCTGCGCATATAATTCATCTACTCCCGTCCACATCAGAAGTATAAAAACTACTAGTAGATATTTTTTCATCCCATTAATATTGTTAGCAAACGTAAATCCCCAAACCTGCTCAACAACGAAGCATTATACGCCTGATAATTAATAATGTTCCACCTCTCACAAACATAATTAAAAATTAGCGAACTAAGATTATTTTAACCATCAACAGGAATGGCTTGACATTAAAAAAGGCTTAGTTCATCAAAAAAATAAATGCATAGTTGAAATCCTAACGCAAGTGTCAGGCAATTGTTTTTCACTTCTGGCAATAAACACTTCCTTTGTCTTGCTTTGTTTAGTTAAGAATACCAGCTCAAACGCCCATGTATTAATGATGCTCGTTACACAAAAAAGGCCGCCAATGGCAGCCTTGTATTTATATCGATGATTGTTATCTATAGTGCTTTCCGTATCGACTTGGCGATTTCTTCAAACTCACTGGTTTCAAGTTGCAACTTTGGATTTCTGAAGTTTACATCGGCCTCACTATTCATTGGAATCAAATGAATATGCGCATGAGGTACTTCAAGTCCTAACACAGCAACACCTACACGCTTACAGTCAATTACTTTCTTTTGAGCAATGGCAATCTTTTTGGCAAAGATGTTCATTTCGGCCAATAAATCATCTTCCAGATCAAAGAGGTAGTCTGTCTCTTGTTTAGGAATGACCAATGTATGACCTTTGGCCAGCGGATTAATATCAAGAAATGCAAAAAATCGGTCGTTCTCTGCAATCTTATAACACGGAATTTCACCGTTGATAATCTTTGTAAAAATCGTAGGCATGGCTAAAGCTGTTTAAATTGATATCTCAACTATTTCAAAGGTCATCATACCAGAAGGCACTTTAATCTCTACCTGATCACCTACTTCTTTACCCAACAATCCTTTTGCAATAGGCGTAGAAATAGAAATTTTCCCTTCTTTTAAATTAGCTTCACTCTCAGGGACTAAGGTATATGTCATGGTTGCCTTATTCTTCAGGTTTTTAATTTTCACCTTATTAAGCAACTGTACCTTAGATGTATCAATACGTGATTCGTCAATAATTCTACTGTTGGCAATAGTATCCTGAAGCTTGGCAATACGCATTTCTAACAGTCCTTGTGCTTCCTTTGCAGCGTCGTATTCAGCATTCTCAGACAAATCTCCTTTATCGCGAGCCTCAGCAATCTGCTTTGAAATAGATGGACGTTCGTAAGTTTCTAACTGATGTAATTCCTCTTTAAGTTTCTTTAAACCAGCTTCGGTTATATATTTCATAATCTTCCTCCTTATTCAATTATATAAAAAAATAAAAGAATCCCGATTTCCCAGAACTCTTTGTTACAAATATATGAAAGTTATCATTAAGTTCAAAAACCCAACTTTAAATCAAGCACATACAACACTCAATACCTGTGGGTTAGTTATTCGTATGGACGCTTTAATATTTCAGAATAGATAACAGCTTGTCTTAAATCAATTTGCTCTTTATTAAACCCTGAGCTTTCCTCCTCCTCATCAATTGATATCAACTCAACAGGTTTATGTTTCGGCACGTCATTCTTTTTCGGCTCCTCTTTTTTCTGCATATGCAAAGGCACCTCTTTTTTGATCTTCTCAGGTTGCTCAACTACAGGTTGAGGCTTTGGCTTTGGATTCTGAAAAAGCTCACGTAACTCTTCAAAAACATCCTCTTCACCCATCGCTTCAGTATCAGGTTGCACTGGTTCATCAGGTGCCTGCATTGGCTTTTTTGCTTGCTTTTGTTTTTTATAAGCACTAAAAATAAGAGCGGCCAACATGGCCAGTATATACAGTATATTACCTATATCATCCATTTTCAAACAAATTGATTATTGCACCAAATTACCAAATTTTAAACGAAGAATCACACTTATGATCAAACAATCATTATTTTCGCCATTTTTAATTTAAGCAAAATAGCCTAATGGCCTCACTTTTGCCCAAAGATTAACAACAATAAAACGACAAGTATTGCGTTAGATCGATAAAGAAATTATTCATGAAGAGACTGCTTATATTATTTATAATTCCGCTACTTACCATTAACTGTAGTAAAGATTCCGACATTATTCCCAATGTCAGGTTTATTGCAACAGTTGACATTGTTCCGCAGTATTCGGGTAAGAGCCTTTTCATTATTATGCCCGATGGCAGAAACCAGATAGTTGGTGTTAATGGCGTTGTAGTCTGGAACAATGGCGGTGACACCTATTATGCCTTCGACAGAACATGCACCCATTCACATGATAATGGAGAATTGCACTTTGTTGAAATCATTGAAGACGGGAATCCAATTGTAAGGTGTCCGGAGTGCGAATCAGAATACCTGGTAGCAACAGAATACGGCGACATAGTAAAAGGACCGGCCGTTCATGCCCTTAAAGCATACCCAACTTCTTATTCAAATGGACAACTAACAATAAGAAATTAAATTATTGGCACAGCTTTTGCATTACACATAGCACCTATCAGTAATTCAACATACTGTAGTTTAGCAAATTTATAATTGCTTGTTACGTTCCCCAAGAATGCCTCGATATAATTGCGAGGCATTTTTTTATTCAGAACTAAGGCGCTTTTATCAAATACCGAATTCAGGCATTAAAATGGGAGTTTTCCCAAATCAACATTACCGCCGGTTAATACTACACCAATCTTTTTACCTTTAAACGATTCTTTATTCTCTAGCACAACAGACAAAGGAACAGCTGATGAAGGTTCAATAATTATTTTCATGCGCTCCCATATCATGCGCATGGCATCTTTTATGCTTCCTTCGCCAACCGTAATTATATCATCCACCTTGTCTTTAATAATTTCAAAAGTGAGTGACCCCAGTGATGTTCGTAAACCATCAGCAATTGTATCGGGATTAACCACCGGCTGAAAAACTCCACTCTTAAAAGACTGATAAGCATCATCGGCTTTCGCCGGTTCACCCGCAATAATTTTCACATCCGGAAATTGTTGTTTGACATATGTAGCTGTTCCACTAAGTAAACCACCTCCACCGACAGGTGTCATTATAATATCAAGATTTCTTTGCTGTTGCAACAATTCCAAAGAAGCCGTTCCCTGTCCACAAACCACTTCCCACTGATTATAAGGGTGAATAAGAGTAGCACCAGTCTTTCGCACCACTTCTTCCAAAGTACTTTCACGCGCTTCCAATGTAGGCTGACAGAAGGTAATTTGCGCCCCATAACCTGCTACTGCTTTCTTTTTGATCTCAGGCGCATTTTCAGGCATCACAATATAAGCAGCAATACCATTGATCTTAGCCGCCAATGCTAATGCAGCGGCATGATTCCCTGATGAATGTGTAGCCACACCATTTTTCCTGATATCTTCGTCAAGCAACAACACAGCATTTGTAGCTCCGCGGTATTTAAATGCACCAACCTTTTGCAGATTCTCACATTTAAAATAAATTTCAGCACCACAAATCTCATTTATACTGCGGCTCGTTAATACAGGTGTTTGATGCACCAGAGCCTTAATTCGTTGATAGGCATCAATTACATCGACTGCAGCAGGTAGTTTCATTTACAATTACTTCTTTAGTTCGCTTATAAATTTATCGACAATTGGTTTAGCCTTATCGGCATCTTTACTAAAAACATACAGATCAACTGAGGATTGAGTCCCGGCCACAAATCCGGCTGAAACACCTGATTCAAAATCATTTTTAACCATTGACTCTATACCATTATCAGCCAGTATATTCTTAAGATGTGAAACGGTTAATTCTGTATCTGAATAAACATTAACTAAGTCTTCCATTATCAACTGATTTAAGTTATACATGTGTATATAGGTTCCCAATAAAGGTATCATAAATAGAGAATTTAACAAAAGACAAGTGACAACAAAGCCACTCAAGAAACGATTAAGCAAAAATACTTCAAGCCAAGAATCCATAATAAAAAAACGCAAAGGGTGCAAAATGCAGTAGCATATACTTATCATTTGCGGACTTCGCGCTTTCTATTACAAATCTGTTTTTTAAAACCTTAAGCGGTCTAATTTCATTTAAAGGGCCTTAACCGGCACACAAATATCAACTACAAACTTCCCATCCTTTGGCTCTTCTGTATACATCTCAAAGCATGGTTTGTCATCAGGCTGATACCCGCTTTCAGGAAACCAACTGGCATAAACCCAGTTCCATGCTTCAGCAAACTGATGGGCCTCAACCTCAAACTTAGCTACTACATACTGTCCGCCTTGTACTAACATCTTACCTACTTCACCATCAACACCGGTATCATCAGGCACCGTAATGCCAATGCTGGTTCGTAACTTCATATCATCCGTAATGTTTGGATCATCATGATAAACAGCCAGGGAAGACAGGTTTGGTTGCGCCATTAAACCACGAGGTCCGGCCCAGGTCATTATCTTTTGCCACAACCCCCTGAAAAGTTCTTCATTCCCTTTGTAAGGTCCGATGTGACGTACATATGCTACCGTCATATCAGGCAGCTCTTTAATCTCAATTCCTTTGTTAAGTTTCATACTCGTATTCCATTTAAGTGTTTTAGTATAGGAACAAAAGTAGACGCTTATCTCCTCCTTCACTTTCTCGGGATTGCTATCAATTTGACTCAAATTGCTTTTTTGCCTCATTTGCTTCAACCAGACTGTTGGCGACTGCCCAAAATGCTGTTTAAAGTTTCTCGAAAAGATAGATACATCGGTAAATCCACATTGGTGCGCTATCTCATTGATACTGATATTCGGATTCATTACCAGAAAGGTAGCAGCCCGTTGCAAGCGCAATCGGGTAATAAACTGAAACGGAGTTTCATTCATCAGGCCAATAAAGATGCGATGAAAGTGATACTTTGAAAAACTGGCAGCTAATGCCAACTCATCCAATGTGAATTGCTTATCCAGATTGGCCTCAATGTAATCGAGTGTTTTATTAATTCGTGATTTGTATTCCTGGCTGGTTTTATGGGTAGAGCTCATGATGACAAGTTAAGTTTGATGCTTGCAAGATAATGAAAGTAGCATATTGAAGTTGTTTAAAGTTATACTAAAAATTTGCGAGTTACATCTTGATTCCATTGGCTTCTGCTAATTATTATTTCGTAGCTTAGGCTACGCAACTATAATTTGAGCCTTACCACTGAAAATCAATACGTCACACTCGCCCCCTACAACATTCAACAACTTCATACAAAAAATGGTCGCTTAGTGCGACCATTTTATATTTTGAATATTGCTTCAGTTACTTTTTACTTTCCTCGATCTTTGCAATCAACTCATCGAACAAAAACTCGGTGTCTGTTGGTCCGCTCGAAGCCTCCGGATGAAACTGAGTTGAAAAGAATGGTTTGGTTTTATGCTTTACTCCTTCGTTGGTCTTATCGTTTATATTAACGAAGAATGGTTCCCATTCGTCACTCAGGGTTTCATTATCAATAGCGAAACCGTGGTTTTGACTGGTAATATAACAAGTATCTGTCCCAACTTTAATAACCGGGTGATTATGCGCACGGTGCCCGTATTTAAGTTTGTAAGTAGAAGCGCCCGACGCTATACCTAATAACTGGTTACCAAGGCAAATTCCGAAGATAGGCTTTCCTATTTCAATGGCCTTTTGGATATGACCAATTGTTACTTCACACATTTGCGGATCGCCAGGACCATTTGACAACATAATACCATCATAATCCTCTTGAGTAAAGTCATAATCCCATGGTACACGAACTACTGTCGTGTCGCGCTTTAACAAGCAACGAAGAATATTATTCTTGGCTCCTGTATCAACAAGTACGACCTTATGCTTCCCGTTTCCATAAACCTTTTTCTCCTTTACACTAACTTTAGCTACAAGGTTTTCTTTATTAGGATCTACGAAATCAATTTCTTCGCCTTCAATTTCAATTTTACCTAACATCGAACCCTTTTCGCGCAAAATCATTGTTAAGGCACGTGTATCAATTCCGAAAATACCCGGTACTTTATTCTGGATTAACCATTCACGAAGGCTGTTTTCAGCATTCCAGTGACTGTACTCAAATGAATAGTCAGAAATAATTAAGCCGGAAATGTGAATACGATCTGATTCATGGAATTTAGGAATACCGTTTTCGGTATCATTTTTTGGCACACCATAGTTACCAATCAGCGGGTAGGTAGAAACAAGGATTTGCCCTTCATACGATGGGTCGGTCAAACTCTCAGGATATCCGGTCATGGCTGTATTAAAAACAACTTCTCCAGCCACCGACTTATGGTATCCAAATGATTTTCCTTCGAAGACAGTTCCGTCTTCCAACACTAACTTAATCTTTTGTACTTCAGGCATACCTTCCAATACTTTTACAATAAATTCTACACAAAAAATGCATCTATTCGAGCTTTAGAATAAATGCATGCACAAGGCTTCCCCTATGCGGCACAAATGTAATAATTATTTACGTTACGAGCGAATTTTTAAGCTTTGTTTGCATATTTATTGTATTTAATTTAATTCGATTGCATATGTATGCATGTTTTTCATTTACTGACTAACTTTTATACACAAACATTTTACTTGATTTTAGTATCATGTAATTCATACCTGACCAGTGGCAGGATGAGTAAGGCTCCGGATGACTGCATTATTTCATAATCACACTAAAAACAGATAACCGATTAACCTGGTAACATAGAAGCACCTGCCGGCAGACACCTAGGTACCTGCTTCGGATCAACCTCGCTCCCGGCGAGGTTGATCCGAAGTTGACACGAACAAATCTCGGAGAAGCCCCAAAGAATTATCGAAGAATTATTGAAAAGTTTCCGAATCAGAAATAAGAAGTTACCGAAGATGGTTTCCGATTGGCAATAATCCATTCCGCAGGAATTAATCCTTTAATCAGTGGTTTTTATTAAAAGAGCTTATGGATTCATGAAAATTACTGCAGGTTACGCTGCAAGCAACATCCTGCATTTATTAGATGACGGTAGCCATTAATGTCCCATTAAAATCTAAAAAAGTTCTTTGAAATATTTGAAATTTAGTTTGTTATAGAGGTTTTCTGAGCGAACGGACTTGAATTTATAGCTTTGGATTAGATTAATCTGATAGCATATGTTTCAAGACAAATACGTTTTCGCTCAATTGGTCGCGTTTTTAAATAGAAGCAAATTCAATCGCATTGTAGCAAAGTTTAAAGGTGACAAATACGTGAAACATTTCACATGTTGGAATCAATTGCTTGCATTGATGTTCGGGCAACTGTCAAATCGTGAAAGTTTGAGAGATTTGATTGTCGCTCTTGATGCTCATCATTCCAAATCTTATCATTTGGGCTTAGGCAAGAATGTTTCAAAATCATCTTTAGCCAGAGCTAACCAGAACAGAGACTTTCACATCTTTGAAGAATATGCCTACTACCTGGTTAATGAAGCCAGGAAGAAACGAGCTACTGATATCTTCAAGCTTGGAGGTAACGTCTATGCTTTTGATTCAACAACAATTGATTTATGCCTTTCTGTATTTTGGTGGGCAAAGTTTCGAAAGAAAAAAGGCGGCATTAAAGTGCATACATTATATGATGTAGAGACGCAAATTCCAGCATTTTTTCATATCACTGAAGCTTCTGTACATGACTCAAAGGCAATGAAAGAGATTCCATATGAATCAGGCTCTTATTACATCTTTGATCGTGCTTACAACAACTTCAAGATGCTATTCAAGATTCATCAGATAGGAGCTTTCTTTGTTGTCAGAGCAAAAAAGAACCTTCAATATAAGTCCATCAAATGGAAGCGCAGGTTACCCAAGAATGTACTATCAGATGTAATAATCAAATTGACAGGCTTTTACCCAAAGCAATATTATCCCAAACACCTTCGCTTAGTAAAATATTGGGATGAAGAACAAGAGCGAGAGTTTGTTTTCTTAACAAATGCAATGCAGATTTCAGCTCTTCAAGTTGCTGAGCTTTACAGAAATCGTTGGCAAGTCGAACTGTTCTTCAAATGGTTAAAACAACATCTGAAAATCAAAAAGTTCTGGGGAACAACTGAAAATGCAGTTCGAATCCAAATCTATGCTGCTATATGTGCATACTGCCTAGTAGCAACAGTCCAACACGACATGCAAATTGATAGAAGCACATATGAGGTATTGCAGATCTTGAGTATATCCTTAACCGATAAAACAAATCTTCGAGACCTCTTTGATAAAACTAAATTTCAAAATGACAAAGAACGTAATAGGCTTAATGAGCCTTGCTTATTTAATTTTTAATAACGTCCCAATTTTAATGGGACACTAGTGATGTAAAATCACAAGATGATTTGAAAAACATGGCCATTGGATTATATAATCCATGTGCTGGTGGTAATGCCTGTATCT
>JAKSBD010000180.1 GCA_022361295.1 Bacteroidales bacterium | reverse complement strand
TTTTCATATCCTGTTTCTGTTAGGGCAGATAGTTTTCCTGTTTTATTGGCATAGTCAATAACAATATGCAGTTTACTGATGGCCTCATTCAAAAGCCCGTCGGTATATAAATCGTAATAGTTATCCATGCCCACAAGCTCCACATATTCGTCACCCGGATACCAGGTCAGGTATTCATCAAGGTTTGTAAAGTTTCTATCGGGCGAATAAGCAACCAACATCTGATCAACCTCTTTCTCATTTCTAAGGTAATCAACCGTCAATTGAAATAATGCTTTGAATTCCTCAGAAGTGCAACTTGTTCGTCCCCACCAAAACCAGGTACCATCCATTTCATGCCATGGACGAAAGATAAAAGGGACCTTTTCTCCGTCGGCTGTTACAATGCTGTTCAGGTAATCTCCCAGTACATCCAAATCCTTTTTAAAGGCATCGTGATAGTCACCTCCGGGGATGATCCTTTCTACTACCCGTGTTTCGGTATTCCATGAATCAACGCGGTCAATTACCGAAAAAGGATGCCAGCTAATGGTATTGATACCTCCTTGTTGATAAGCCGTAACAGCATATCTTCTTATATCATCAAAGTAAACGGTATCCAAATTGGCTTTTACACCTTTTTCAATGCCTCCAAGCTCCCAACCAAAGACGGCAGGATAATCCCCTGCTACTCTTTTAACATCAGATTGCCCTTCAATATTATTCCAATAATACCCATAGGCATATGTATCCTGATGACCAAACAAAACGCCATTTCCCTTAACTGCTTCCAGGGTATTAAGAAGTTCTTCCCTGGGATTATGCGCCTCTTTTTTATTAATAGTACAAGAAAAAAACGCCGTTAACAACAGGGTCACAAACACGGACTTTTGCATAACAAACATGAAATTAGTTAATGATTACGATACAAAACTATAGGTGGACCCATGGCTTTCCTAGCAGTTTTCAATCACATTATGATATTATTGTATCAATCGCTTTTGTGACTAAAACAGTCATAAAAGACACTCTTAGATACATCTTTAAAATCTGATTTTCTGTCACATAGAGTACGTTTCATTTTCATAAGGAAACAAACCATACAGTGATCATTAACATACTGTCATATATAATAGTATCAATCATGTTAATTTTATATTTAAAAGAAGTCTATGCAAGATCATGTTCATCGCGAAATAACACCATTAAAAGAGAATGATTGTTTTTTGGTGTTTGACAGAAAGAGAAGGGCATTCTCATTTCCTATTCATTTTCATCCTGAATATGAAATCAATTTTATCATTCATGCCAAAGGAGGCAAAAGAACCATTGGCGATCACATTGGCCTTATTGGTGAAAAGGAGCTGGTAATGGTTGGTCCCAATTTATATCATGGATGGGAAAACTGCGAAAACCATTCAAATGAGCATTATCATGAGATAACCATACAATTTCCAAGAGAGCTGTTTGACGATGGTATACTTGAGCGTAATATACTTAAACCTGTAAAAGAGCTGTTTTCCAATGCCAGGCGTGGTATTTTATTCTCTCAGGAAACAATTAAGAAAGTTGAGCAACGCATTTTCTCCATTAGTCAGAAGAGAGGCTTTGACAGTTTCCTGGAATTTCAATCGCTGCTATATGATCTGGCAATATCAAGAGATCAGCAATTGCTGTCAAACATCTCGTTTCTGCATAAAAACGATTTTCATAACAGTGAACGTATTGAAGCCATCTATGCTTTTGTAAAAGACAACTACCACCGAAAAATAAAGGTTGAAGAAGCGGCTGCACACATTAATATGACAGTGGTATCTTTTAGCAGGCTCATAAAACAACGCACCGGAAAATCATTTGTTGATTTCACAAACGAAATTCGTCTGGGTTATGCCACCCGCCTGCTAATAGAAACCAATAAAAGTATTGGCGAAATATGCTATTCCTGTGGTTTTAATAACATTTCCAACTTCAATCGCATCTTTAAAAAGAAGCAAAACTATACACCCTCTGAATTCAGGCATAATTTTACAGGCGTTAAAAACGTTTATTAATTACACTCAGGTTAGTTACCACTCTATATTTTCCTCGATAAAAGAAATGAGTTGTGTGGCCATTGCCTGCTGCTCATTTACCAAAGGGTGGCCCCTTGTATTCTTATATGGAAAGAAGCAGGTATAAACCTTTCCGTCATTCAATCTGTTAACTGCTGACTGAATGTAGGTTGGCCATTCAGATCCTTCGCGTGTGGCATCCATATTTCCCAATGCGCATATTATGGAGGTTTTGGGGTATTTTACCCGTAAACTGCTGATAAATTGCATATAGGCTTCAATTATCTTATTGCTCTCCGGCGCCTGTTCTCCAAATCGCTGTTTAAAAGATGCATGTTCGGGTCTGTTAACCAACCACGAATCATTCTGAAATAAATTAACGACCACAATATCGGGTGTGTACGATGAAAAGTCCCATTTTGATTTAGGGTCTGTTGCATCTGCTCTATCATAAATATCAGGCATAATTTCAGGAAACCAACTAACGGTAATGCCTATTCCGCTTTTTCCAATACAATGGTACTGTGCATTAAAATGGCGTGCAGTAATTGCCCCGTAGGTCATGTAGTTATTTTGAAAATAACCAAACCACCTGTCTTTACCTTCAAAATCTTCGTTGCCATAACCACAGGTAATGGAGTTACCATAGAACTCCATTTTTCGCACCTTGGTTGCAGGGGCAGGTAAAATATGGCCTCCTTCTTCTACGTCAAAACCATAAAATAATGTTTTTCCTTTATCCCATTCTGTTCGTTTAAAAAGCTGTACAGTATGCGTCCCTTCTTTTAAACCCGATGCCAGCGTATAGGATTTCTTAAGCGTATCGGTGTGTATTTTTGAAACCACCTCACCGTCAATAATAACATTGTAGTAGTTGGCTGTATCCATATCCTGCAATACGGCAGAAATACCTGTGCCGTTGAATCGCATGCTCACATTGGTACCCGGCCACGATAATTCAGCAGCCTCTGTTTGGTATACTATCCTGCCTTCATAGCTCAAATCAGGGTGGTTAAATGGTGCCGATGATTCTTTTTCTGTGCAGGCGTAAAATAGTAATGCGGCAATTAGTGCCAAACAGCTTTTATATATCATTTCCATTTGAATAGATTTTAATTAGTATTAACTGGCACGCAAGATAATGCCGAAATAATGATATAAACTACCAATATGCTGCTAAAAACGCATATAAATGTTAACACTCCGTTTTTAAATGCAATAATTACGGTACTAACAAGATCCCTTAGAGGTACTAACGAGTATCCTTAGAGGTACTAACGAGTACCTTAGAGGTACTAACGAGAACCCTTAGAGGTACTAACGAGAACCCTTGGAGGTACTAACGAGATCCTTTAGAGGTACCAACGAGTACCCTTAGAGCTACTAATGAGTACCCTGGAGGTACTAACGAGAACCTTAGAGGTACAAACAAGAACCCTTAGAGGTACTAACGAGAACCTTAGAGCTACTAATGAGTACCCTT
>JAKSBD010000630.1 GCA_022361295.1 Bacteroidales bacterium | reverse complement strand
GGGGTATATCTGGGTTTAATTTCAATCGTATTTCCATTTAGTCCCTATGTGGCAGGATTGGTTGGGGAAAATTATGTTTCCTGGATCTCTCTTGTGATCTCAATTGCCTTCGTTAGTTGGGCAATGATGAATTTCAGGGACAAGCAAAATGGTGGTATTCTTACTTATAAACAGGGTGTTGGACTGGGTTTCATAACATTCCTTGTTGGAGGAATAATCTCTTCGATTTTTACCTATATACTTTTTGCGTTTATTGATCCGGGTTTAATAGAGGAGCTGGTGCAAAAATCACTTGAAGAAGCCATGAGGAAGAGCCCGGAAATTGAAGGCAATATGGATATGGTTGAAAAATGGACAAGAATGTTTGTTAACCCTACAGCAATGGCAATAATGGGTGTTGTTATGTCTGCTATTGGAGGCATAATAATTTCGCTTATCTTAGCAGCTATATTTAAAAAAGAGCCTTCTGTTTTTGATGGTTCTCAATTTGAAGAAGCTTAATATGGATTTATCGATCGTCGTTCCTTTATATAATGAGGAAGAATCAATAAGAGAATTATATACATGGATTCAGCGGGTTGTTAGCCCGCTGAATTGGTCTTATGAAGTCATCTTTGTAGACGATGGCAGTACGGATACTTCATGGAACGAGATTGTTAAATTAAAAGAAGAACAAGCGGAGGTAAAAGGCATCAAATTTAGGCGGAACTATGGTAAATCTGCCGGCTTATATTGTGGTTTTGAGGCTGCAATGGGGGATGTGGTCATAACCATGGATGCCGATCTGCAGGATAGTCCTGATGAGATTCCTGAGCTGGTTCGTATGGTACGAGACGAAAATTATGATATTGTCAGTGGTTGGAAGAAGAAGCGCTATGATCCAATAGGAAAAACACTGCCAAGTAAATTATTCAACCGCACTGTTCGTTTGGTTTCCGGAATTAAGCTGCACGATTTTAACTGTGGTTTAAAGGCCTATAGAAAAGAGGTAGTTAAAAACATTGAGGTGTATGGCGAAATGCATCGTTATATTCCGTTAATAGCCAAGCAGGCAGGTTTTAATCGTATTGGTGAAAAAGTAGTTCAACACCAGGAGCGTAAATATGGTGTGTCCAAATTTGGAATTGAGCGGACCATAAAAGGGTTCCTTGACCTTTTGTCGGTTACTTTTATTTCTAAGTTTGGTAAGCGTCCAATGCATCTGTTTGGGGCACTAGGTACACTGATGTTTGTGGTTGGTTTCATGTCAGCTTTATGGCTGGGGGTGAGTAAACTATTGTCTGTTTTTTACTATCATATTTCAGCACCTTTGGTAACCGATAGTCCGTATTTCTATATTGCACTGACTAGCATGATAATAGGTACACAACTGTTTTTGGCGGGTTTCCTGGCCGAGTTGGTATCTCGAAATGGTCACGAACGTAATTTGTATCAGGTGTCTGAACGTTTATAGAAAGTCAGTGCTTGAAAACGTCAGTAAAGATGATTTGGAAAACTGGTTTTCGGAACACGGGCGCGAGTTGGCATTTATAAATATAAAATGAAGATGGCTTTTTATAGTGAGATAGTAGAGGCGTATGATGCGATTTTCCCTTTAAATGAAACGCAACTGTTTTTTGTTGAAGAGGCTTGTTGTGGTTCTCTGGCGTCAAAAGTATTCTGGATATTGGTTGTGGAACAGGTTCCTTATCTATCGCCATGGCACGCCGAAGTGCGAGAGTAAGAAGCTTTGACTTTGATGAGGGAATGGTGGCAAAAGCTGAGGAGAAAAAACCTCAGGCACTTGATTTGAAATTTCAACAAGGGGATATGCTATTGGTTGAGGAGTATTATCAACCGGTTGTTTTTGACCTGGCATTGTGTTTTGGCAATACTCTGGTGCATTTGCAGTCACTCAAAGAAGTAGAGGATACAATTAATGCAGTGGCTCGTCGATTAATAAAGGGTGGTAAATTTCTGCTTCAGATTGTCAATTATGACAGAATTATTAAAGATGAAGTAAAAAGCCTGCCAACCATAACCAAGGATACTTATTCTTTTGTGCGCAATTATCACCATCGCAATGATGGAAAGGTTGATTTTGAAACGCTGTTAACAACACCCGATTATCAGATTAAAAACTCTGTTCCTTTATTGATGATATGTCGTGATGAGCTTATGCAGATATTGAATCAATACTTTTCAAAAGTAATTTGCTATGGCAGTTTTGATAAGGCAGATTGGAAAGATTCAAGCTTTCACCTTATTATAGAAGCTACAAGGTAGTTTTTAGGAGCTCAGCTACTTTTTTGTCAATCGGGAAGGTGAAATCATCAGGATTGATTTTATTTATTGCAACCCATCGAAAAGATTGAGCGCCGTCAACTTCAGGTATGTCATTTGTTATTATTGTGGTTTTAATTTCCATGTCAGAGTTCGCATATATTTTGTAGTATATGCTAATCAGTTGCATGTTTTCAAATGAAATTGCCGGTTGATAATAGTCTGTGGTATAAAAATGACTTTCAACTTCAATGTTCAGGTCAAGCTCTTCCATAAATTCACGCTTTAGGCAATCAATGGTTCCTTCGCCAAACTCCAAGCCACCACCAGGAAATTTGGTCATGAACATGCCAATGCGAAACTCATCGGTCACCAGTACTTCCTGCCGGTCATTAATTAACAGGCCGTATACCCGGATGTTGAATTGTTTAGGCTTATTCATGTTGAGAGAAAACACCGGGCCATAAAGTTTGTAAACCGCGAGCAAGGATTTTGCTACTGGCCCGGTGGGTTATAAATTAATCAATATGATTATCTACAAATTTAATAATTTCATCGGTTTGTGCCGGGTTAAACCAGTTGATTTCTTTATCGCGCCTAAACCATGACAGCTGTCGTTTTGCATAACGACGAGAATTACGTTTAATCAGTTCAATGGCTGTGTCCGCATTGTATTCGCCATCCCAATGGGCAAATATTTCCTTGTAGCCTACGGTGTTAAGGGCATTATTGTCTTTGAGGTGGTAAAACCTTTTGGCTTCTTCAAAAAGACCATCTTTTACCATTGTGTCAACACGTTGGTTAATGCGGTTGTAAAGTGTCTCACGATCCATATCCAAACCGATCTTTAATATGTTGAATGGTCGTTTTCGAGCTGAGTTGGTTCGTAGTGAGCTATAGGGTTTTCCTGTCATCAGGCATACTTCAACTGCATGCATAACCCGTTTGTGGTTTTTTAAGTCTACCTGGTCATAAAAAGCAGGATCAAGTATCTTTAGTTGTCGGCGCACAGCCTCCAGCCCTTCATTGTTATGCATATCCATTACATGTTGTCTCACTTCAGCATCAATGGTAGGCAATTCGTCAATTCCTTTGCATACGGCATCAACATACATCATAGAGCCGCCCGTCATAAGTATTTGGTTGTGCTTTTTAAATAAGGTTTCAAGCAACCTTAAAACATCCTGTTCAAACTCGTAAGCATTATAATAATCATTGACCGAATGAGTGGCGACCATATGGTGTTTAACTAAAGATATTTGCTCAGGTGTAGGTGCTGCAGTACCAATCTTTAGTTCTTTAAAAATCTGTCTGCTGTCAGATGATATGATTTCTGTTTGCAGGTGTTGGGCCAGGTTAAGGCATGATTCTGTTTTACCTATTCCAGTAGGTCCTACTAATACAATAAGTGTTTTTGTCATTCTCAATTAATATTGATCGGCCAGCTCGTCAAAGTTAATGTCGTTATCTAAATTATCAAGATCGTCAAACTTCATAGAGTCAAGCGAACCGTCAAATTCATCTTCAAATTCATCGTATGATGTATTTTTGATATCTTCACTAAGGTCACCAATCATAATTTGTTCCGGAGCTTTACCTTCATTTCTGTAGCAATTGGGTTTCTCAAGCTTCCCGTCTGCTATCTTAATAACTTCCATAAAAAAAGCGCGTTCTGAAAAGAAGTCATAAACATATAGTAAGCGTTGCCCTTCTTCAAACAGAAAATCAGATATCAGTGTTTCCTGCATCACTTTTAGTGACTCAGAGCCGCTTTCAGCCATGTCAAATAATGTTATCTCAATCTCTTTGTTCCACTGACTGTCAGTAGTGAAGAAAGATGCCATTTGGGTAGCATCGTAGGCTAAAGTGCTCTGAATGCAATTGTGCAAATCGGCAAAGGTGAGTGTGTCATCAATTGCCACTTCCTTTACAAAGTCTTCCGCTTCGTGTGAAAGTATCCTTAAATAAATAATCATTGCGCTTGTTTTTGGTTGCTTGGGTCAGATCTGCAAAAGTATGAAAAATAACACTTAGGTAATACGATTAAGATTGCAAAAGGTTTAAACATTGACAAATGTAGATTTGTTACTATGTGGTAATCGTAAATAGAAATTGTCATGGGAAAATTGATTCTGTTAATTATTGGTATAATAGTCGGGGCTTCTATTACTCTTTTTTATATCAAAAGTAAAGCACCAAAAATGATGTTGATCGAAAGCGAAAGTTTATACGATTTTGAACAAACGCTTGAGAAATTACAGGCATCTGTGGATTCAAAAGGCTGGAAAACGCCACATGTTCATGATCTGCAGGCAACAATGGCTAAGTTTAATTACGAGGTCAGAAAAGTGAAAGTTATGGAGGTGTGTAAGCCTGATGTGGCTCAGTTGATTCTTTCCAGGGATGATGAACGTATTGCTTCCACAATGATGCCGTGTCGCATCTCGGTTTATGAAAAAAGTGATGGTAAAGTATATGTAGCTCGCATGAATAGTGTAAAAATGGGAGATTTATTTGGGGGGATTATTAAACAGGCTATGGGCATTGCCGGTAGTGAAAGTGAAGAAATAATAGAATCAGTTGTAGTTAAAGAGTAGTGTATTATTTTAATAATAGATGTGATGCAAAAAAAAATTATTGTAGTGTTTTTTGCTTTAGGCTTATTGGCCTGTGGCTCTCCCAAAGGTAAAACGGATAAACTTAAAACTTCAGAAGCTCCTCAGCAGGTCGATCATCCAGGAGAGGTTATATATAAAAGGCACTGTTTGTCTTGTCATCAGGTTAATGCAGGTGGCATACCGAAAATGTATCCGCCATTGGCTAAAAATAAAGTGATTTCAGGTGATAAAGAACCGTTGATTGACATAGTTCTGAATGGTATGAGTGGCGAAATTGAGGTGAATGGGGAAATTTATAATGGTGTAATGGCCAGTTATCGAAATTTGTCAGATAAGGAAGTTGCCGATGTGTTGAACTACTTAAGGGCCGGATTTGGTAATTCAGGTGAAAAAGTAACTGTTGACGATGTAAAAGCATTGAGGTAGTGCTGGAAGTGCAATAATTCTTTATTTTTACCCGTTAATATTGCGAAACGATACCAGGATGATTAATGATAAAAAGGGTTTTATAACCCGTTCTTTGCACACAAGTTTTCCTAAAAATGATGCTTATAATGCTTTGCACATGCCTGTATATGATGGTGTGGCATACGAATTTGATAATGCTGAAGAAATAGCAGAATCATTTGCGGGGAAGAAGTTTGCACACGCTTATTCACGTACGTCTAATCCCACGGTTGAATATTTTGAAAAAAAGATGCTGGCAGTGACAGAAGCGCATGCTGCTATTGCGTTGGCTTCAGGTATGGCAGCTATTTCAAATGTACTGCTTAGCGTAGTTGAGTTAGGTGGAAACATTGTCGCATCACATCATTTATTTGGTCACTCATACGCACTGTTAAAGCAAACATTACCATCATTAGGAATAGAGGTGCGTTTTGTTGATATGACCGATAGCTCTGCTGTTGAGGCTGCAACAGATGAAAGGACCCGGGTCTACTTTTTTGAGACGATAACCAATCCTCAGCTTGAGATTGTTGATTTGAATAAGTTTAGTGCCTTGGCAAAAGATAAAGGGATTATGGTTGTGTGTGACAGTACAATAACACCGCCATATGTTTTTCGGTCAAAGTGTTTCGGTGTGGATGTTGAAGTGATGTCTACTACAAAGTTTATTTCAGGAGGAGCAGCCGCTTTTGGGGGTATTGTACTTGATAATGGCACATTTGATTATTCGACATTACCCGCATTAAAGGAGTGGGCTGCAAAATATGAAACAAATGCTTTAATAGCGCGTATTCGAAAAGAGGTTTTCAGACATTTGGGTGGCACAATGACGGCTCATACAGCACATTTTATGAATTTGGGTTTGGATATAATGCCTTTACGCATCGAACGATGTGTTGAAAATTGTAAAAAACTGGCTGTGTTTTTTCAGTCGCACAAGCAAATTGTTAGCTTTAATTATCCGGGAGTTGCTGGTAATAAAGGTTATGATTTGGCCCGGGCGCAATTCAATGGAATGCCTGGTGCTGTAATGACATTTGATTTAGAGTCGAAGGAGGCATGTTATCGTTTTTTTAACCGCTTGAAGGTAATTAGGAAAGCCACGAATTTAAATGATAATAAAACACTGATTATACATCCTGAGTCAACTATTTATGCTGAGTTTTCTGATGAAGAGAAGAGGGCTATGGGGGTTCGACCTACTATGATGAGACTTTCTGTGGGTATTGAGGAGTGTGAGGATTTAATTAAAGATTTTGAAGAAGCGCTACAATAATAGAGGAATGCGGAACAGTTTGGGGATTGGTATTTTACTTGCTTTCACTTGTTGTCTGCAATTAAAAGCACAGGTGACAGCGGTGAGTGATTCGAGCAATATTGATGAGAGTGGTGCTGTCGGTTTGATTGAAGATGTAATTGATCTGGTCTCGCTTGAAAAGGGACGGCATAGCTTGATTTTTTATCCTATGGCGGGTTATTCCCCACGTCAGGGATTTCATATTGGTGTAATGCCGGTTTGGCGTATTAAACCAATGGCAGAAGTTGACTGTGAATATTATCGGCCCACCACTATTGCACCATCTGTAAAGTTTTCCACTACAGGGATGTATGAGTTTGAGTTAGATGCTTTGGGATTCACAAAAAACAGGTGGATGTTTATTTCCAAATTCCAATACCTCTACCTTCCTGATGAGTTTTATGGTATTGGTAATCAGGTTAAGAACCCACCTTATTCTGAATTTGAAATTAATCGTTTTAAGTTTAAGAGCGAGATACTTAAGGGATTAGATGCAAGATGGTTTGTGGGGGTAAGTATTGATATCAATAATGACGATTTGACTAATATTGAAGGTGATTTGTTGACCCCTGATATAATGGGCTATTATGGGGGTTGGGCCAATGGAGTTGGACCAGGATTTGCCTTTGATAGTCGGAATGATCAGCTTTATCCCTCGCGCGGTTGGTTTGTTCTTTTTGCATCCAGTTTTTACAGTCAGGCTTTTGGAAGTGACTATGAGTTTATGACATCAACTCTTGATGTGAGAAAGTATATCTCATTAAAAGGGAATGAATCAATATTAGCTTTTCAAACATACTTTTCAGGTGCTGAGGGTGATGTCCCGTTTTACAAGCTCTCTTTTCTTGGGGGATCCCGCCTTCTGCGAGGTATTTCGCACCCATACCGGTATATGGATAAGCATGTTTGGTATGCACAAGGAGAATGGAGAAAGCATATATGGTGGCGCCTGGGGGGGGTATTGTTCGCCGGAACAGGTAAAGTATCTCCGGAATTTATGCAGGCACCATTAAAAGATCTTCATATGGTAATGGGCGGGGGGCTTCGGTTTAAAGTATTGCCTGATGAAGGATTGAACTTTCGTATTGATTTCGGGCGCTCCAACCATGGTGATACCGGTGTTTATTTCACCATTCGTGAGGCTTTCTAAATATTTCCTATAATTATACTTGAATTAATACTATTAAAAAGGTAGGATATTGCCTTTTTGATAGGTTTTTTCTCAAGGGCTTAATTGCTTGTCTTATAGTTGCTTGTTCTATATCCTATAAAAAATATAGGACAAAAAAGTATTATTTTATTTGGAAAGAGTAAGTAACTGATTCATATTTGCTAACAGAAAAAGTAAAATAGTAGGATATGTTTCCAAAGAAAGTACATTATGGCTTAAGATTTTTATTAACGTTGTCCGGATTGGCTGAAGGAAGTCATTTAGGAGTTGCCGAGATAGCTGAGCGTGAAAGATTATCTGTTAAGTTTTTAGAAGCCATTGCTGTTGCTTTAAGAAAAGGAAACATTGTAAATGTGCGACGCGGAGCAGGAGGAGGTTATAGTCTTGCTAAGCCTTTGAAAGAAATTACTCTTTATGAAATTGTTTTGCTTCTTGATGAAAAGCTTGATAAAACAATTGCGACAGAAGGGAGTACTACCGAAAAAGCAGTAGGGCGCTTTTTGACAAGTGTTCGAAATGATTATGGACGATTGCTGCGCCGCGTTACTTTGGAAAAATTACGCAACTATTTTGCTGAAGAGAATGAAAGTATAATGTATTACATATAAACCGTAGAAACCATGAGTAAGATTGCACAAAATGTAACAGCGTTAATTGGAAAAACGCCTTTAGTTAAAGTAAACAGATTAGCCAATGGGGCACAAGCAGAAGTTGTTGCTAAACTAGAGTTTTTCAACCCGGCCAGTTCAGTCAAAGATCGTATTGCCTATTCAATGATTAACGATGCAGAGCAGAAAGGCCTGCTTGATAAAGATACGGTCATTGTTGAGCCAACAAGTGGTAATACGGGAGTTGGTCTTGCGTTTGTTGCTGCTGTTAAAGGTTACCGTATCATACTGACAATGCCTGAGAGCATGAGTGTAGAACGTCGTAAGCTACTGATTAAATTTGGTGCAGAACTGGTCCTTACACCTGCAGAAAAGGGAATGAAAGGGGCTATTGAAAGAGCTGATCAAATTGCCAGTGAGTTACCAAAGTCATTTGTGCCACAACAATTCAATAACGAAGCTAATCCAGCAATTCACCGTTGCACTACGGCAGAAGAGATTTGGGAAGATACAGATGGTGAAATTGATATTTTTGTATCTGGTATCGGAACCGGAGGTACAATAACAGGAGTTGGTGAGGTTTTAAAAGAGCGTAAACCTGAAATAAAGATTGTAGCTGTCGAACCTGAAGCATCACCGGTTTTATCGGGTGGTCAGCCTGGTCCTCACAAGATACAGGGAATTGGAGCTGGATTTGTGCCAAACGTATTGAATGTTGATGTGTTTGATGAAGTTGTAAAGGTACCCAATGAGGCAGCCATTGAAACAGCTCATAAGGCAGCTAAAAAGGAAGGTATTTTATGCGGGTATTCATCAGGAGCCGCATTATATGCTGCACTTGAAGTGGCTAATCGCCCTGAAAATGCAGGTAAACGCATTGTTGTGATATTGCCGGATACAGGAGAACGTTACCTAAGCAGTTTTAATATCGACTAATAACCAGGATCAATGTTACATATCAAACTGTGATCGTTTGTAAATAGTCATTTTCTTGAAATATTAATGCAATGTCAATTGTAAGGTGGCAATCTGCCACTTTACAATAGGCAAATCTACACCCCAAAAAGAAGGAAATCATGTTGCTCACCACACAAATATTGACGTCTTTTCTTCGCCGAATGCCCTGCCGGGCTTAATATCTTATTCCCGGTCGCAAGGCCGGCTCATACCAATTTTTAAATAATTAACTGGCAGCGTTTAAGTTGCAGTTTGTTGTATTACAATTAAATACGATATAGAATGTCATATCCTATAAATACTGGCGTATTGCCTGATAAGTTATTGGGTGAAGCCAATGAATTAGTTCATAAACTATCTAAGGAACAGCTACTTTGGTTAGGAGGATATCTGTCTGGTATTGGTTTGTCAGACTTAAGTGCTGCTCATACGCAACTAGAGGAAGTTAGTTCGGATAAAGCGGAGGGTGATAATAAGTCAGTAACTATTACCGTTTTATTGGGATCGCACTCCGGTAACGGAAAGCATATTATCAAACAATTATATGCCATAGCCCAAAAGCAACAAAAGCATATTAAAGTGATTAATATGGCTGATTATAAGGTTAAAGACCTGAAGAAAGAGGAAAACATGGTAATTGTTGTCTCAACCCATGGTGAAGGTGAGCCACCGTCTGATGCTGAAGATTTACATCGATTTTTGGCTGGTAAGAGGGTGGGATCTCTTGAACAATTAAACTATTCGGTTATTGCTCTGGGGGATAGTAGTTATAAATACTTTTGTCAGACAGGAATTGATTTTCATGAACGACTAAAATCTCATGGAGCAAAGCCTTTAGCCGAACCGTTTTTGTTAGATGTTGATTTCAAAGACCATCAGGAACAGGTTGCTGAAGAGATACTTAGTGCTTTTAAGATGGATGTTTCATCGAAACAATCTTCAGAACACTTAAGTAACAAAAAGGAAACAGATAAAGGCGGCTTGTTTCATGCCGAATTGATTGAAAAAGTTTTATTGAATGGTCGTGGATCAGAAAAAGAAACTTATCACATTGAATTGGATATTGAAAATTCAGGGATTAACTATCAACCTGGAGATGCGCTGGAAGTTTATGCTGTGAATAATGAAAAACTGGTTAATCAGATATTAACTCAGCTTAACTTCTCAGGAACTGAACATGTGAAACACAAAAAGGCATCTTATCCCGTTCGTGAGTTATTAATGCATCATAAAGAAATAACACTGGTTACTTTGCCTGTTTTGAAAAAGTTATCAGCTTTTGTAGAAGAGCCGGATTTAAACCGTTTACTTGATAACAGGGATGAATTAGATTCCTTTCTGGAAGGTAGTGATTTGCTGGATGTGATTATGGAGTTTGGTATTAAGGTCAAACCGCAGGAATTAGCTGATGCTCTGCGAACCTTGCCCCCCAGAGCCTATTCAATAGCTTCATCACAAGGTGAGGTTGGTGATGAAGTTCATTTGACAGTTGGAGCTGTTCGTTACCAGAAAAACGACCGGCAATATGAGGGGGCTTGTTCAACCTATCTCATTGATCGACTTGAAGAAGGTGATAGAGTAGCTGTTCAGGTTAAACCTAATGATGGTTTTCGGCTGCCGGATACTGAGAAGGATATAATTCTTATTGGTGCAGGAACGGGCATTGCACCTTATCGTTCTTTTCTACAGGAGCGTGAACAAAATATAGGTAATGGTCGAACATGGTTGTTTTTTGGAGATCAGCATTTTGAAACGGATTTCTTATATCAGGCTGAATGGCTGAAGTATCGTCAGAAGGATGTGTTGAATAAAATCAATGTTGCTTTTTCACGTGATCAAAAAGAGAAGATATACGTGCAAGATAGAATAAAGCAGCACGCTGACGAGGTGTTTAACTGGCTCGAAAAAGGTGCAATTGTGTATGTATGTGGTGATCGAAAAAAAATGGCGAAGGATGTAGCCGGGGCTTTTATTGATATCCTAAAGGATAAAGCGGGGCTGTCAGCTAAACAGGCCGAGGATAAACTCCTGAGCTATAAAAAAGAAGGTCGCTATAATGAAGATGTATATTAACCATCCCCAAAAAATCAATAAATGAGTAATAAGAATAATAAACTGCCTCAACCACAAATATGGCCACCTTCTGAGGTAGAAACCATAAAGACCAATAGTCATTATCTGCGAGGTACACTCGAACAAAGTCTGAATGATGAGGCAACAGGTGCAATAGCTGCTGATGATACCCAGTTAATAAAGTTTCATGGTAGTTATCAGCAGACCGATAGGGATTTAGATGATGAAAGGAAAAGGCAAAAGTTGGAGCCATTGTACAGTTTTATGATTAGAGCGCGTGTACCCGCAGGTGTTGCAAGCGCCAAGCAATGGCTGGCATTGGATGGCCTGGCCGATGAGTTTGGTAATCATACCTTAAAGTTAACAACGAGGCAGGCTTTTCAGCTTCATGGCGTAATTAAAAAGAACTTGCGTCAAACAATGAAAGGGATTAATGATGCTCTCCTGGATAGTATTGCTGCCTGTGGTGATGTTAATCGAAATGTGATGAGTACATCCAATGAGGCTCTTTCGCCTGTCGTAGGAGAATTGGCCGATTTCGCAAAGAATATCAGTGAACATTTGCTGCCTAAAACAACAGCGTATCACGAGATTTGGTTAAATAAAAAACTGGTTAACGGAGGAGTTGTAGATGAAGAGCCAATTTACGGCAAGACTTATCTGCCACGAAAATTTAAAATAGCAATTGCGGTCCCACCTTACAACGATACCGACGTATTTGCCAATGATATTGGTTTGATAGCTATTGTTGAAGACAATGAACTGAAGGGCTATAACATAGCTGCCGGTGGTGGAATGGGCAAAACTTATGGAATGCCCGAAACCTATCCGCGCCTGGCCGATGTAATTGGCTATATCCCTAAAGAGGAGGCACTTCAGGTTGTTGAAGAAATTGTAAAGATTCAGCGTGATTTCGGAAATCGCGAAAACAGGAAACTGGCTCGTTTAAAATATACCTTAGACAGAATTGGATCAGATCAGTTTATTGAATTGCTCAATTCCCGTTTAGGATTTAAGTTGGAAAAAACAAGACCTTATCAGTTTGATTCCAATGGAGATGTGTTTGGATGGAAAAAGGCTGACAATGGTAATTGGTTTCTGGGATTGCACATTGAACATGGACGTGTGCAGGATACCAGTAAGTTAAGGTTGAAGGAAGCGTTGCGGGAAGTTGCCAAATTAGATGTTTGTGATTTCAGACTGACAGGGAATCAGGGGCTAGTGCTTGGTAATATTGATTCGCGTAGTAAATTAAAGATTCAGGAATTGTTGAGCAGGTATGCCGCTGGCCAGGCGCAGGATTTATCAGGATTACGAAAACATGCTGTTGCATGTGTTGCCTTAAATACGTGCACAATGGCTTTCGCTGAAGCTGAGCGTTACTTGCCAGACCTGGTTACTAAATTAGAAGTTTTACTGGAGCAAAATGGATTGAGTCAGGAAGATATTCTGATTAGGATGACCGGCTGTCCCAATGGCTGCGGTCGACCGTTTCTTGGTGAGATAGGTTTGGTAGGGCGTGCCCCTGGTAGGTATAATTTATACCTGGGAGCTGGCTTTGCCGGCGATCGCTTGAATACCCTTTATAAAGAAATGGTTGGAGAAGAAGAAATACTTCAATCGTTAGAACCGCTTTTCGATCAATATGCAAAAGATCGTAATCAGAATGAGCGATTTGGTGACTTTATTGTGCGCACTGGCCTTGTTGAGCCATCGCAAAGTGTATCAGTAATTAACTAGTTGGCTAATGAAAGACAAGAGATATCGTAGCATCATCAAAACAATATCCTGGCGTGTAACAGGTACCATTGATACATTTTTGGTTTCCTATTTAGTGACAGGGAAAGTTGGGATTGCTGCATCCATCAGTATAGTAGAGGTTTTTACCAAGCTGTTATTGTATTATTTACACGAGCGTGTGTGGAACCGCATAAAGATTGGTAAGGAGAAAATAGAGCCGGATTACCAGATTTAACAGGAGGGAATAGCTATGAATTTTTTACCCATAAATATTAATATTGAGAATGAAACCATTTTAATCATAGGTGGTGGAAAAGTGGCCATCCACAAGATAGAGTCACTTGAACGTTTTACAAAAAGGATTAAAATAATCGCTAAAGAGGTGGTGCCAGAAATTCGGGAGCGGTCATTTATTGAGATTGTTGAAAAAAACTATGAGTCGGATGATTTAAATGGACATTTATTGGTGTACGCCGCTACAAATAACAGGAGATTAAACACGCAGATTAGAAATGATGGCTATCATAAACGCTGCATTGTAAATGTGGTTGATAAGCCTGAGAACTGTGATTTTGTGTCTCCAGCTATTTTTAAACAGGATAAGATGACGGTTGCTGTAGGTTCTAATGGAGAGAATGTATTTGCGGCTATTCACTGGCGCAACCAAATTCGGGAATTGGCAGAGAAGGGTATTATTCGAACAACAAAAAGTAAAGATGGATACCGTGATGAATTTAATGCGGTCAATTAATTATTAACCTTTTTGATTCAATCTCGATATGAAAATACATATTCAAGCATATGTCCCGGTTTTAAATTCGATTTACAGGCAAGTGGAACAAGTCGTTCCGAATCATTCAGAGCTGATCTGGTCGTATCATAAGAATCAACGACAATTGGAAACAGAGCAATTAATGGAATTATTGATTAAAGGTGTAGATCTTGTCTTAATTCCATTGAATGCTCTTCGTTATCCGCAAACAGATAACTTAAGGGCTATCGGAGTATTAGAAAATGGAAGTGATAAATACAATCCGCTTTTGTTACTGGCGTTGAATGATTTGGTTAGTAAAAGTTTTAAGCCATTTGAGAATGATTTAAGAGAGCGATATGGTTCTGTTGATATTGCGGGTTTTGGTCCTGGAAATCCCGATCTCTTAACGATAAAAACCCAACGCTTAATTAGTGAAGCAGATATTATCTTCTACGATGATTTATTAGATGATCAGTATTTGAAGCAATATAAGGCAGAATTAATCTATGTGGGCAAACGTAAAGGAAAACACAGTACCCGGCAGGAGGATATTAACCGTCTTTTATTCGCCTCTGCATTGCAGGGACATAAAGTTTTGCGGTTGAAGGGAGGCGATCCTTTAGTTTTTGGAAGAGGGGCTGAGGAGTTTCAATATCTTAAAAACCGATACGTTAATGTAACTATAGTACCTGGTGTAACCTCTGCACTGGCAGCCGCTGCAGAAACAGCTATTCCACTAACATCCCGTGGAACCAGTACATCTGTGGCATTTACTCTTGGGCATGATGCTATTTATAACAAATTGCCTGAAGCGGATACATTGGTGTTTTATATGGGCGCAGCTCAGCAGCGGAATTGGGCCAGACGACTAATAAATGAAGGTTGGCCGGCTGATACACCAGTGGCGTGTGTGCGTAATGCTTCGATGTTAAATGCAGAAACCAAACGCTACACTATTGGTGAGTTGTTAACATGTGATATGCTATTGCCAGCTCCATCACTGCTTATTGTCGGGCAAACAGTCAGTGGTTCTGCTAAAAACCATAAGAAGTGGTTATATACGGGAACAGATAAAAATTATTTTAAAGAGGAGGGGAGTATTGTTCATAACCCAATGGTTAAGGTTGTGGGGAGTGAGTTAAATGAAAGACAGGTAGAGTTATTTAATAATTTAAAGGCTTTTGATCGTATTGTATTTGCCACGCCTGTTGCTGTTAATCATTTCTTTAGGTCTCTGTTTAGCCTTAATCTGGATGTCAGAGTGTTAAATGGTATTGAGCTAACTTCAATCGGAGAGTCAACATCAAAGGCACTATCTGGTTATGGTTTGAGAATTAAGCCTGAGTCAGTTGATAGTTCGGCCAAGGGACTGATTCGATCCTTAGGAGATAAAAAAGTAGTCAATCAAACAATATTATTACCATGCTCAGAGGATGGTTTGAGTGTACTGCCTGGGGGCTTAAAAGATTTGGGGAACGAGGTGCACGAATTGCATCTGTACAAAAATGTTATTCCTGAAAATGTTGTTCATCATAACCTTGGTGACTTTTATGGTGTTGTCTTTACATCGCCAAAGGCGGTTCAGCACTTCTTTAAATTACACAATAATATTTTGCCTTCAGAATTAAAGATACGTGTAAGAGGAAGTTATACAAAAAAGGTGTTGGATAAATACATGCTAAGATTGCAATTGAAAAATGCATCCACACTTTATAGTAGTCACCTGGAATTTGATGCATAAAAAAAGCGGAGCTAAAAGCTCCGCTTATATATTTTTAATTTCGTCTGATCTTAGAAGAATTTGCTTCTTTCGTCAGTGATTTCAGCTTTGCTGCGAATTGCTTCTACAGCTTGATAATCAACCTTGAAACCATTGCTTTGTTTTAGTTGTGAAATTTCAGCTGCAACGTCAGTTGTATTTTCTGTTACGTTATTAACCTTTACAACATAAACGCCGTTGTTTCCAGCAACAGGATTGCTTAATTCACCAGCTTTCGAACTTGTAGCTAAAGCAACTAAAGCAGGCTCAACCCCCGCACCAGGAACCTGGAATGCACCAAAGTCAATCTGGCTCGCACTCATTACTTCACCGTTAATAGCAGAAGCTAATGCAGCAATGTCATTACCTTGCTTTTTGCTGTTTAGGTCAGCAATAAGTTTCTCAGCTTTTTTGTCATTGCGTAATTTTCTTTCGATAGAACCTTTAACAGCTTCTACTGTTTGGTACCCTTCCTCTTTAGCACCAGTTAAGAAAGCGATAATATAAGAATCACCAAATTCAAAGATATCTGACATATCATTAATGTCAGCTTCAAATGCCCAGCGAACCATTTCGCGAGAGTGCTGCATGTTATTTACGGTACGATCATTTGCTCTAATGCTTCTTCCGTAACGCTTAACAAGGTTATCTGCACTAATTGCTTCATCAAACTTCGCAATAGTATTGTTTAATGATGCGAACTTAGCTGCCTCTGCATATACTTGCTGATTTGTTTTAGTGCTGAAAGTAATGTTACGCTCTAAAGTTGCAATGTTATATTTTGTTACCGGCTTGCCTTTATCCTGAACATTGATAATGTGAATACCAAACTGTGATTCAACTTTAACAATTGCTCCTTTTGAATTTTCAAAACAAGCATCATTGAAAGGTTTAACCATTGTTCCTTCAGCAAACCAGCCCAGGTCACCACCGTTAATAGCAGATCCTTGATCGCTTGAATTTGCGCGGGCGATTTCTGCGAAATCAGCACCACCTTTTACTAAAGCAAATAGGCTATCGGCTAACGCAGGGTTGTTAACTAAAATGTGACGGGCTTTAACTGAATCAGGAATTTGTTTGATAGCAACAATACGAGATAGCTTGTACGTTTCATTTTCAAGATATGGTCCGTATACTTCGTTCACAGATGCTCCCTGAACAAAACCCTGTAGTGTTGAACTTAACTGCTCAAACTTAAGGTTGCGGTCAATGTAGTTAGACTCTGAGTTCATGTTTACATACTGAACAGCATCAGTCTCAGGATTTTCAAACTCAATCTTTGACTTTTCAATCCATTCTTTGGCCATCATACGGTCCTCTTCAGAAGGCTTTACATCAAATGCTACATAAACAACGTCGCGGGTTGCTTCTTGCTTGTAGTTTTCTTTATGTGCATTGTAGTAATCTTTCACTTCGCCTTCAGAAACAGCAACAGTCGAATCAGGAACAGTTGAGTAACGTTGCACCACAAAATCAAAGTCAACTTTGTTTTGCTTTGCCTTAGCTTCAGCCTCAGCCTGAGCAGTAGTTACAAACATTCCTTTCTTGATTAAATCACGGTATTTTGAGAACAAACGCTCTTTCTTAATCTGCTTCTCAAGGAATAACCAGTAAAAGTTAGCGTTTGGATCTAAATTTTTCTGCTGAAGAAAGTTTATTACCTGTGCTTTGTCAAATAATCCTGTCTGCGGATTAGTAAACATCTGACGAATTTGTGGATGTACATTCTTACCCGTTGCCATCTCATAAATTTCATCAGCAGTAACAGCAATACCTAATTCTTCATATTTTTCATCCATGATGAAGTCCTGTACCATCTGATTCCAGGCTTGTTCACGAATTTGGTATGAAGTATTTTCATCTAATGCTGAAGAACGTGAGTTTAATTTATAGTAGTCTTCCAACTCAGTTACGTAGCTCTGGTATTCAGGGTATGAAACTGATGTACCATTAATTTCAGCAATCTGCATGTTACGTCGTCTAAAAATGGAATCTCCCGAACTCATCAAATCTCCCAAAAGGAAGGCTAATAGTCCGATCGCAATCACGATTATGAGTAATCCAGATTTATTTCTAATTCTCTCTAATGTTGCCATTCTGTTATTACTTATAAAATTATGTAGATTTTAAAATCAGGTTACGAATATACAAAAAAATGGGACATACGATAAGTGCCTTCCATCTTTGCTGGAAGAAAGTTTTTGATTAACTGTTAATCGGCTTCAAAACTCACTTTAACCAACTCAATACGCGCATTACTTGCTTCTAAAATCTGAAAGGTAAATTGATCTATTTTGATAATATCATTAATCTCAGGAATCGATTGATTGTGAAATAGTATTAATCCGGCAATCGTTTCATAATCATCTGATTGAGGAAGTTCTATGGGGTATTTTTCATTTAGGTAATCTATTTCAAGGCGCGCCGAAAAGCGGTATTCATTTTCACTAACCTGTTCTTCGATGTGCTCTAAAATATCGTGCTCATCATTAATCTCACCAAATATTTCTTCCAGAATATCCTCTAGTGTTACAATGCCGGCTGTTCCACCAAATTCATCAACAACCAGGGCTATACTCTTGTGCTCTTTGGTGAAAAGTTCCAATACCTTGTTAGCAGTCATCGTTTCGGGAATGATAGATATTGGACTAACTATATTTCTTAATTTCTTTGGATTTTTGAAGAGCGAAGAAACATGAACGTAGCCAATGATATTGTCAATACTGTCTTTGTAAACTAATATTTTGGAAAGACCTGTTTCCATAAACTGTTTACGCAATGGCTCCAATTCATCATTGACTTCAATAACCTGTAATTCCGTACGTGGTATGATGCATTCGCGTATTTTTAGCTTAGAAAAGTCAAGGGCATTTTTCAGTAATTTAATTTCATTGGCCCCTTCATCGTCCTTATCACTTTTCTCGTGGTGTTCGGTTAGCAGGTTGTCCAAATCAACCTTGCTGAGCATCCAGTTGGCCTGCTCGGGCATTGTGCGGGCTTTTAAAAGTGATTTAATAATAAAGTCAGAGACACCCATTGTTAATCTGCTCAATGGATAAAATAGCAGGTAAAAGAAAAGTAATGGTGCTGCAAATACATTAAGAATGAATGTTGGGTGAATGCGAAACAGCGTTTTAGGTAAAAATTCAGCAGTAATCAGTATTATTAGTGTGGAAAAGGCTGTCTGGATCAATAAAATAGCAATGTCTGACTGGAAGTATTGGCTTATGGCTGGTTTGATAAGATCTGCCATGTTTAAACCATAAATAACTAATGCAACGTTGTTTCCGATTAATATGGTTGAAAGAAATATGCCGGGATTTCGTACGAAGCGATCGATAATTCGTGCAGGTATAGGATACTTCTTTTTATTTAATTCCAGCAGTAATTTGTTGGAGCTAAAAAAAGCCATTTCACACCCCGAGAAAAAAGCGGAGAGCAATAGGGTGAGAGAAATAATTAAGTATTCATTCATGTATGAGCAAGACGTATTAGAAAGGAAAGATAGGAAAAAGTTGTTAAACGGTTTCTATTCTTCAAACTCAAGATCCCCCTGCAGGTTGTTGATGTGCCATTTCTCCATTTTTTCATCTGATTCAAAACCTGTACCTGTGTATACATTGCCTTCCTGTGTAATTGTGACAAATTTATCTGAATAGATGCGCTTGTTCTTTGAATCCCAAAAAAGTTGCTCGGTGTTTAATACTTCGCCCTTACGATTCATTGCTTCAACGTCGATATTTAACTCCCATAGTCTTTCGTTTTCGTAATGAATTGCGTTTCTGCATTTAATCTGGGCGTCAATTTCACCATTGGCCTGATACATGATTACATGAAGACCATCCGGAAAGTCAATATATGGTTCTTTTACTCTGTCGTATCGTAATACTTTCGGCGAAATTAATCGCTGTACCACATGCCCCGAATCTGTCAGTTCCATCTCCAGTTCATCATAAATGAGTGACGGAATTTCTTCACGGTTAGTTATGGCAGCAATTTCTTCAGGCTTGTTGGATTGACAAGCTGACAATAAAAAATAAACAGCAAGCAGTACAAGACTGCTTGCTGTATATGTTGATTTAATTCTATTTTTTAATGTAGGTATCAAAGCTTTATTTTTTAGCTCTTACTGTTGTTGTTACACCAATCCAGCCACCAACTTTATAAGAATCACCAATTTTTAATCCCTGGAAGAAAATCTCTTCAGTATTAGGGAAGTATTGTGAATATAAAGCAATGTTCTCGTTCGCTTCAGCTAATGCTTCAGCATCAACTTTCTTAGCTTTCTGGAACTGGTCTACAGCTGCCCAATAAACAGTTTTCTTTTCAAATTCTTTAGATCCGTATGATGCTGCACCTGCTGCGTAAGCCTTACCAATTAAGATATAAGGAGCACCCCAGTCGCCACGTAATGCAATAGCTTTGCGGGCTTCAGCTCTTGTTTTGCTATACTGCTTCTTAGACATGAAAATCAAACCAAGAGTATTGTGGTACTTAGCCTTGCTCATTGGATCTTCTTCTAAAGAAATTGCTTCAGTTAAGAAACCAATTGCTTTGTCAGAATCACCTGTTTTCATGTACATGCGAGATAAACCAAATGCAGATGATGATGATGGCTCAATCTTATGCAGGTACTCTGATGACTGGTAGAATAATTCAGACTCACCACAGTCACCTTTAGCCAATAAGCGGTTAACGCGCTTTAACCAGGCAAGATCAGTTGTGTGGTCAGCTAACTGAGGGCCGAAAATTTCAGCTAATGTCTCACAGTTTGCAGCTCCGCTTTGTGCAAATAAGCCTTCAACCTGATTAATAACTTCCTGAAGTTTTGGTTTGCTGGCTTCTTTAGCTGCTTCTTTCTGCTTTCCTAGTGTTGTTGTAACATTAGTATAAACTTCAACTAATTTTTCACCCGAAAGAGCGTCCATTTTATACATGGCAGCACTGTTAGCCATATATGTTAGTAATGCCGGTGGTTGTGTTCTGTTACCAAGTTGTTTGTAACCATCCTCTAAAAGAGGTTGAGCTTCTTTGATCACCTCTGGGTTGTTGCGGTTGTAGCGCAACATAGTAATGGCTTTTTTACCCATGATGTATGCAGTCGGGTATCTTTTGTCATTACCAAAGTATTTAGCACGTTGATCGTAAACCTTCATTAAAAGATCATAGTACTCAGCTTTTTTAGCTGCATCTTTTTCTTTTCTGTAAAGGTTTTCTACGATTCTTTCACCGTGAGAGTATAAGTTTTTGTTTGAAGCAGGGCATTCATTAAATGCAATTTCCCATTTTGGATATGCTTCAGCATAATTCTTTTGTTTGTAATACTCGTAATAAAGTGAAAGATTTTCCAAACATCTTAAGCTATCTTCACCGTGGCCATACTTCGACCCATCTTCTACTCCCTTTTGAGCAAAAACAGAACCAGTAAATAATAGTCCTGCAATTAATAATGTAGCAATTTTCATTGGCATGGTATTCTGGTTTTTGTATTAGTTTTAATCAAATTTCCGTTTCCTGAACCAATACTCATGTAATGTAAGGTTCATTGTAAAGCGCATATAGTTTTCTTTAACTAAACTATTATCGGTACTTCCTCGTTGTCCCCATTCGAATGCAAGATTGAAAGACGTTTTGCTTCTTTTTAATGGTAATCCCATTCCAAAAGTTATGCCAAAGTCATTCAAATGATCTCCACCTGCTGCTGCAGGTGTTATCAGGTACTCTTGTTTATAAGATGTACCCAAGCGATACTTAATGCGGCTAGGGTAGAAACTTGCGCTTCTGTAGTTTGGTATATACTCCACTCCAAAGGCAAAGGTTTGTTCATCGCCAATGGTAAAAGCATTTGGGTCAGTTGTTGATGTAGATAGATTTGGAAAATCAGTGTCACTCCACTTTGCAATGCTGTAATCAGCCGTAACTGTTAAAAGGTCATCTATGTTATAGGCAACTCCGATACCAAATTTCTCTGGCAATTCTAACGCATTTCCATTGAATTTTGTTTCAGTAAAACTCAATGTATCTGCGTTAATTATTGTTACACCATCCTGATTGAAGTTTGTGCCTGCTGCAACTAACTTCTTCAATTTGCCTTTTACCCCTGTTTTAGGGTTGTAAATAGCCCCAAAAACCATGTTGTGTCTTTCTTTTAATTTAAGACGATACTGAACACCAAAGTCCATGTAAATATCATTCACCGATATTTGTTCAGATGTTACAAGTTTAAAGGAGTTAGGATCATTAGGAAATTGTCCGATTGAGTAATGGCTTACTTTTCCGAAGACATACGAAAAATGCGCCCCAAACGACAAGTTTTCTATCGGGCTCAAGGCTATACCGGCATATGCTTTGGTTGTGTTGCCATCGCCCTGGTAATTTGATTTTGTATAATTGCCGTCGGTAATTGGTACATCGTCTGATTCGTTATCGTCAAAGAACTTATAGCCAACCACCGATTCCGGTTTAACACCAATTGACATAAATCCCCATTTGGCAACAGGGAAACCAATTGCAAAATATGAGAAGTTCATATCCGAAAACTGAGCTTCCATATTATTGGTTTTAATCTTCTGGTCAAAACCCGTAACACCGCCTTCAAAAAAGAATGAAATAGAATCCATGCTAAAGTATGAAGCCGGATTGAGGTTATTCAGATTAAATGAGCTGCTTAATGCAATACCTGTATTACCCATCGCTGCATTTCGGCCGAAGCCTCCGTCTTGAATTTCACCAAGACCGTAACGCGAATAAGGCGAATATGTTCTGTTTTGAGCTGTAGCTGAAAATCCTGTTATCGCTACTAAAAAGAAAGTTACAACAACCTTATATATATTGTGCATTGTATTCTAGAATTCTGTTAAGTCCAATAAGTACTAAATTAGGATGTACAAAGATGGGATTTTTTAACTTCTGAGCAAAAAATTCTGCATCACCGCCTGTTATAATTGTTTTTAAGTGTTCGTATTGCATGGATAATTCATTAATTAATCCATCTATTTCGAAAACAACACCGTTTTGAACACCGGCCTGGATGGCTCCTGTAGTGGAGTTTCCAATGAGTTGCTGGTCAGGATTTTTCTCAAGTAAAGGTAAGCGGCTTGTAAATTTGTTAAGCGCTTTAAATCGCATAGCCATTCCCGGTGAAATATTACCTCCCAAAAACTCATTGTTGTTATTTACAACTTCGTATGTAATGGCGGTGCCTGCATCAATTACCAGCATGTTTGTGTTGGCATATAAGCTTATGGCGCCTGCCACTGCTGCCAGCCGGTCCTTGCCAATGGTTGCTTTTGATTTATAATGCCATTGAAAGGGTAAGGGGGTGTTGGTGTTGAGTTCAACAATCGGGCAATTGGTGATAGAAAGGTTGCTTATCAATTCCTCATGGCGGTCAGAAACAACCGTTGACACAATAATGTGCTTAATCTGGTAATTTTTCGCTAATTGTTTGATAAGCTGTTTATCAAGAAAATCCGAATAGTCGGAATGTATAAGCTGACACTGGTCAAAAATCCCATATTTAACCTGTGTATTTCCTCTGTCAATAACTAAATTCACGCTAAATTGTAACTAAACCATATTTCGTTTTACCCTATAAACAGCTGCAAAGATACGAATTGTCGAGGCAGCATGTTTGTTTAATGATACTTTTTTATGCGAAAAGTCCTTGTTGTTGAAGATGATAAGTTTATCTCGGCGATATTTACCATGTTTTTGCGCGAGCTTGGTCATGAAATGATCGGCAGGTGTGCTGAAGGTAAGGACGCTGTTGATTTGTGTCATCGCTTAAGGCCTGATGTTGTATTAATGGATATTCACCTTGAGGGGGAATTAGACGGTATACATACGGCCGAACAATTAAGGCGTGAATTGGATATTCCTGTTATTTATGTTTCTTCTGACACCAGCAGCCAGGTTATAAAACGTGCTATTGTGTCTAATTCATACGGGTTTTTAATAAAGCCTGTCAATAAAAAGGAATTAGGAATTGCCATTGATTTAGCATACTACAAGCATAAAGTTGACCAGGAACAACGAGAAAGGGAAAGAGGATATAGACAGTTTATAAGCGAAGCATCAATGCCTTTGATGATTCTGCAGGATGGTCGAATTCAATACCTTAATAACCTGGCACTCGATTTATTTAAAACACACTATATGGAAGACGTATTGTTATCTCCATATATTGATTTTGTAAATGATAAAGACAAAGAGGGGGTAAGCCTGTTACTGGATGAGTTTGCTAAAAACGGGCATGGTTTTGATTCTGTTGATATTGCCATGACTGATGTGCATGGTCAATCTTTGTATGCAAGAATTTCAGGAGCTTCAATTATCTTCAATAAAAAGAAGTCGCTTCAGGTGACCTTAATGGATAATAGTAAGGCTGTTTACGCTAAGAAACGCAGTGAGGTCCTTCTGAATTATCTGGAGAATAAGCAGCTGCCTTATTTTATAACCGATTGCCGGATGAAAATCAAATCTGTTACATCACATTCGTTATTCGAAAATGTTGAGCTGAAAAATAAACGCATCAAGCAACTACCGGAATGCTTTAAGTTTAATAAAACAGATGAAAATCAAGTTGATTTTACTAATAATGATAAGCAGTTTAGTTTTCGTTCACATGAAATTTATGATGCCTCAGGTAAAGTTTACGAGTTAGTTTTTTTGCCTCAATAGCATTATTATATATGAATCGTTTCATGCATATTGCTCACTAGTTCTTTTACTTCCTTTATTGACTGTATATCACGCATCATCAGGTACAGCTTTGCTTTGCCTTCTTTCATAGTGGCTTTCTTTGAATTGTTTTGTATCCACATTAAAATGCCACTAAAGATCGATGACTGGTAAAAGGGCGAGTCCTGGTTAGAGACAAAATAAAAATAAAGCAGGTTATTCTTAAAGATTATCTTTTCAATACCCATCGTTTTAGCCATTCGTCGGATGCGAACCAGTTCAAACAGACGTTGACCTGATTCGGGAATTGGGCCAAAGCGATCAATCAGATTATTTTCAAAAGTCACCAGCTCTTCCTCTTCCTCCATGTTATCCAGTTCGCGATACAAGTGCATACGTTCTGCCACATTCTCTATGTAACTGTCAGGGAGGCGTAATTCTGTATCTGTTTCAATCAGGCAGTCAGTGACAAAAACAGTGGGCGTTTCACTGTCTTCCTCTTCAAAGGTTTCTTTATATTCGGTTTCTCTTAATTCCAGCAATGCTTCGTTTAATATTCGCTGGTAGGTTTCATAACCAATATCGGATATAAAACCACTTTGCTCACCTCCTAAAACATCTCCGGCACCACGAATATCCAAATCCTGCATGGCAATATTGAATCCACTGCCCAGGTCAGAGAATTCCTCAACAATCTTTAATCGTCGGCGGGCTTCCTGCGTTAGTGTTGATAATGGAGGAGCCATCAGGTAACAGAAGGCTTTCTTGTTCGAGCGTCCTACGCGTCCGCGCAGCTGGTGAAGTTCACTTAATCCAAAGTTGTGAGCATTGTTAATAATAATGGTATTGGCATTCGGAATATCAAGTCCCGATTCAATAATGGTGGTGGCTATAAGCACATCATAGTCACCTTCAATAAAGTCGAGCATTATCTTCTCCAGCTTAGGGCCTTCCATCTGGCCGTGAGCCACAACAGTCTTAATGTCAGGCAAAATGCGATTAACCATGGCCTGCACTTCCATAATGTTCTGAACACGGTTGTTGATAAAGAAAACCTGGCCGCCACGTTCTACTTCATACAGTATTGCCTCTTTAACAATTTCCTCATTCAGCACATGC
>JAKSBD010000290.1 GCA_022361295.1 Bacteroidales bacterium | reverse complement strand
CCTTCAAACATATACTCATGTACCGGATTCTCATCTGTGCTGGTGTTACCATCACCAAAATTCCATAACCATGAGTCAGCATTAACATCATTGTTGTTAAATGTAACGGTTCCCCAGTCAACATCTGTCACATTAAAACTTAAATAAGGAACACTGACTACCTGCTCTAGAACGGACTGCTTACCATTCATATCAGAAGCAGTTAGCGTAATAGTGTAAATACCATCAGATCCATAGGTATGTATTTCGGGATTGGCTTCATTACTGGTCGTACCATCACCAAAATCCCAGGTAAAATCTGTTGCTGAAGTTGTCATATTCGAAACTTCAACATCATAAATACTTGCCATTACACTAAACTGCGCATCTGGCAAGTTGCTTTCTTTGTACAAATACGTTACATCATCGCCACAAGCACTAAGCAGGCCTGTCATTGCTCCGGCCAAGAGGAACAATTTTGATTGTTGTAACCATTTTTTTGTGTTAATTTTCATAACTCTAGATTTATAATTAAATGATAATTAATCTCTTCTGATAAACTACATTAAATTGTTAGCTGATATTATTTTAAATCGTTGCAAATATTTATTGTCTGCACTAAACAGCGCCAGGTAAAGTCCATTACTATTTGGTTTAAATACCTTTTCACCCCGCAACACCCCCTGATCCAGAATTTGACCACTGACATTGTAAATATTATACGTCACATTATGGTATTGACCTTGTTTTGAAAAATAACAGATTCCATTAATTCGTCGTACGTTCACCATATCATCCACAAGAACATAAGTAAGGCCTGTTTTTTCCTCATTAGTAACCGAATAAGGCCCAACATCGCTTATAGAGAGGGGGTGCCAGTTGCCATTGACACTTCCGTTGTCACAACCAACGGTCTTACTTTCACTTCGGATATCTTGTTCAATATCTGTTTCAATGTAATCGTAAGTTCCAGTACCGGCATTTCTGAGCATACTATTGGCAGAAGGACGCCACATATAACCCTCATACTCTAAAGATGGATTTTCATAATTAATGCCAGTTGTAATTTGCTCATCATTGGCATTGCCATTAATAACATTGCTCTCCCAGACCATGTTTACAGGCTCATCTTCAATTGTAATATTTACACTTCCCGTTGTTTTATCAATTACATTATTAGCAAATATGCAATCAATGGGCGCCAATGATTTTTCACTATCTTTTCCCGCTCCTATGATCAAAGGCATTTTACAATTAACGATGGTATTAAAAGCTACTACAGCTTCTTTTACCTGAAAATATCTGTTAAGTGGTGAATCAGGCACTCCATTCATAATACAAATGGCTGAGCGGTAATCATCACCCTTTAAGTTTTCAAAGTAATTGTTATATACTTTATGACGTTCTCCGATAATACGCACGCCTCCTGATGCTTTATCTCCTCCTGTAAAGTAATTCCCATACACCTCACAATCATTTCCATGACGCAAGGTCAGGCAACCATTATTATTGCGAAAAGTATTATAACGATAGATGTTGAAACATGATTTATTCGAGATAATTTCAATCTCTCCATCACATTCCTCAAACAGATTATACTCAACAATAGCACGCGATTCTTTCATACTATTCGTGCTGGTACCTATACGAATGGTTTCACCGCCGTTATATCCTAAATCAGGACGAGTACCAAAATAGTTGTGATCAATATGCGTGTAATTCGGCTCATCTGTGATCCAAACAACCAGTGTTGTGCCTGAATGGTTTTTACCTTCAAAATGACAATGATCAACACGATTATTGGTTCCATATACAGACACCCATTTATAATCCGTGTTTTTATCGGCAGGATTATAATTAATAATAGAAGTATTGGTTAAACGACAATGGTGTGAAAGCTCTGATGAGCTTTTTCTGAATTCGACAACAGCATCATTTTGTCGGGAACCATTTTCAAAACGCAAACCATCAATAGTCAAATGCTCACCGTAAATTCTTATTTGAGAGGTTCCGGTAAGGATAGTTTCTCCCTTTACCTCAACCGTCAGAACAATGTTTTCATCAGCAGTTCCAAAAGCAGTAAACAGTAGTTCCTGATTGTACCAGTTACCTTTGCTTAATTTGACAGTATCTCCGGCCTGCAGGCTCGAAGTTATTGATGTTAATTCTGAAGCCGAGTATATAAGGTAATTTGTTGCTTCAATACTCAGCGTATTTGATAGCAGGCAAATTAATAATATAAAACGCACGAAACCGGAACTTACTATTTCCAATTTCCCAACGGCGCTTTGTTTATTATTTATTACTCGATTCATAAAACTCAGGTTCATTCTATAATTAATTGCTTGATCTTTCTAATAATTTGGAATTCCAAATGACTGACACACCATCCAACTGGTCGACCAATTTATGGACTATTAATTTTCTAAACAAATTTTAACAGAGTTTTTTTAATTTGCAAATCTCGTAATAGTCTGTTTCAAAAGGCCGAAAGCAAGATTATACCTTGAGTTCAAGTACTTATTTAGAATGATTATTAATATTTTTTCACACTCACATAATTGGTCGACCAATTTCATAAACATGAAAAAGTATGAATTGGAGGATGTTTAAAATCACATGCAAGGACAGTGTGCAACGGAAAGGATGGTTGATCAATTAGAACTGATTTATCTGTTTACAGGGGCGTAGCCATGCGTTCTTCGTAGAAAATATTGGTTATGACAATGAAGGGATCAAATCGTAAAAAGAATCTATCAACCCAACACTCTTTTCGAATACAAAAGGCATCGCCCCTTGAATTTGACAATAATGTAAATAGCAGGCTCTGCTGTCTGAAACAAACCACTAGTCTGTAACAAATCAGGCAACCCTTTTGAGCTGCCTGAAAACAAATCTTATTTCTTCTTTTTAATCGGGAACTTACTCATTAAGGCTCCGATATTACGTGGTATAACCTTTGCCCGCTTTTGCGGATCTTCAGTTACAGTTGACTTAACCACTCCTTGCCAGATCTGGTCTTTTGATCCGCCATCAAACACATCCATTACCAATGTTCCTTCCAGATAATCGGTTTCTGAATAGGTTGTTTCGGCATAACCATAGCCCCAACCTCCTCTGTAACGGCGGTAGCCCCTATAGCCTGTCGAATAGTAATCGGTATAGGCTGTAGTACTTGTTTTTTGGTCAACCACTATAAATAAACTAATGTCCATATCGCCCCCTGATTCCACAAATTTTAATCCTCGGGCTTTTAATTCGCTGTTAAAGGCATCCTTAATCCGTTTCTTGTCAAACTCAGACAGAATTTTATCACTGTTTTTTTCCCAGCCCAGGAAACTATAGCTTTCGTATTGATTGAAATCAACTGTCTTATCCATGTCGGTAACAATTTTAACCGATGAACAGGATGTTAGGAAGAAGACAGATGCAATAAATGTTAACACAAGGGTTGTTCTTTTAAAGTACTCCATGTTAAAGATATTTTGGTTAATCGTTAAAAGTTATCTGATTAAAATTAAGAAATACTTTATAAACAAGTAAATGAAAGTTTCAATAATCGCATATCCGCCGATTCACATAATCTAGCAACACAGAGATTCCAAGCCGCGAAGTATTATGGTAAGACTCTAAAAACCACTCTGAGTATTTGCTTCTGTGTTTACCTTTTTCATAACTGTTAAAAACCTGAGACTATCTCTTGCAATTTCACACAATAAGCAGTCTCAATATGATATTTTACGCTTTTTGCGTGCTTTTTTATTTTAATTTATTACTTTGCATGGAAATAAAACAATAGATTATCACAACAGCGCAATTATGGCAAAATTATTTATCCCTAAGAACTACGATTCATTTCTGGATCTGAAGCAAACAGAACATGCGATAAAAACAATCAAAGATCATTTTCAAACTGCTTTATCAGCCGAGCTTCGTTTACGACGAGTAACAGCACCTTTATTTGTTATGAAAGGTACCGGCATTAACGATGATCTGAATGGTATTGAGCGTCCGGTTTCATTCCCCATTAAGGAATTTAAGGACCAAGAGGCAGAAGTGGTGCATTCATTGGCCAAGTGGAAGCGAATGATGCTGGCCGACTATGATATTGATAAAGGATTTGGTTTATATACTGATATGAATGCCATTCGCCCAGATGAAGAATTAAGCAACATACACTCTTTATACGTTGATCAATGGGACTGGGAACGTCATATTGGTGAAGAGAACTATAACCTGGATTATTTGAAGTACATCGTTTCAAAAATATATGAAGTAATGAAACGAACGGAATTTGTGGTTTATGAGCGTTATCCTAAAATTAAACCTATACTGCCTGAGAACATTACTTTTATTCATGCGCAGGACCTGCTTACCCAATATCCTGATTTAACACCCAAAGAGCGTGAAGATGCTATTGCTAAAAAACACAAGGCGGTGTTTGTCATTGGTATTGGCAGTACGCTTTCCAATGGAGAAAAGCACGATGGTCGTGCCCCTGACTATGATGACTGGAGTACAGAAACTACTACCGGCTACCAGGGGCTAAATGGTGATATACTGGTTTGGAATCCGGTATTAGAACGTTCATTTGAAATTTCATCAATGGGTATTCGCGTAAGCCCCTCAGCCCTTGATAAACAATTGACTATTGAAGGTTGCCCCGAGCGTAAAGAGCTACTGTTTCATAAACGACTATTAGACGGTGAACTTCCTTTATCAATAGGAGGTGGAATAGGTCAGTCGCGTTTGTGCATGTTTTTCTTAAGAAAAGCCCATATTGGTGAAATACAATCAAGCATTTGGCCTGATGAGATGCGTCAGGAATGCAAGAGTAATAATATTGTATTGGTTTAAAGTATCTAAAGGGGAACATTAAGTTTCCCTTTTTTCATCCTCTTACCCTTGTTCTTTAAACATTTCCAATATCCCTCATTGACAATTAGTTGATAGAACTTTACCTTGCAACATTCCCTTCCTGTTTCAATTCGTCCAAATCATTAAAACAACATTGTCATGAAAACAAAATTCTCTTTAAGCATGCTGTCAGCTATGATTCTTCTGGCACTTTTCTTCGGAACATCATGCACGCAGCCTCCTGCCAAGCAAGATGTAAAAGCGGACATTGAAAAATTAAATCAGGTAATAATGGATGCCATAAGCAACAAGAATCCCGATGCAATTGTAGCTCATTATACCTCTGATGTTGTAATGCTGCCATCAAACCATGATCCCGTAATTGGTATTGAAGCTGCCAGGCAAATGTGGGTAGATGGTTTTAACTATGGAATGGGCCATCTGGAATTTATCACAGAAGAAGCTATTGCCCACGGTGATATGGCACAGGAGCATGGCACCTATAAATATTTTACACCGGATAAGGAAATGGTTGATCACGGCAAATATGTTGTTATCTGGGAAAAAGACGGTGAACAATGGAAAATTGCCAAAGATATTTGGAACAGTTCCTTACCAATGCCTCCTCGAGCCTCAGCGAAAGACACCATTGCCCTGGTGGTTACCAAGGTAAAGCCTGATAAAATAGACGCTTTATCTGAAATGGCATCAGAAGTTTTTCTGCCTGCTTTTAACAAGCATTTCCCGGACTCTAAAGCAACATCCCGCCTTTTTAAAGTGGTGAACAACAAAAAAGGGGATGCTCAGATGATTTATTTAATCGATCCATTAGTAAAAGGGCATGTTCACGATGTTAAAACAGTTTTGTCAAAACACTATACTAAAGAGGAAGTAACTCAGCAAATGAAAGACTTTAAATCTTACGTTATTGAACAGGAAGTCATATATGCCGTGCCGATGAAGTGGTGATATATGAGGATACTTTTGAACCCCCTGTTTACTGCTACATTTGCATCAAATTAGAAAAGCCACTCTCATCTTACTGCTCATTTCTAATAAGAAGCTGCTAAATTCCAGCAGGAGATCAAAAACGATAGCAGGAACAAGTATGTTTTTAGCAGGAGGGTAAAATCGATAGCAGGAGCACGCATGTTTACAGCAGGAGGATGAAATCAGACTGCTTTCGCCCTCCTGCTGAAATTAAATACTTAATTAGGTCTGAATGCAATAAAAACCTAGAATGATAACTGAAAACTAAGCCTTCTACACCTGCCCTCTGTACTCACCTTGTCTCTGTTTAACAAATTCAAGCCCATCAATGTCTATAAGAACCATCTGGCAACACTGTTGGTAATTTGTAAGTTGCGTTAGTCAGCAGTTCATACACCGCCTTATCGGTTTCCTTCACTTTTTCGGGTGTATTGAGTTTCCACTCATGCCCAATCTCATCAAGTCGTGTGACCTGAGCTCCCAAGATAGATGACATGGCCCAGTAGAAATATTCGGTTACCTGGCAATCATATTCGCATGTTGCATCATCATAACTATACCAGGCTTTCTCAGGATAGGCACCCGGAATAGTCGTAAACCGACCACCACGTGCAATATCCATGGCATTGTAAATATCAGTTCCAGCACTTTCTCCAAATACCTCCGGGTAAGCATATGTGTATCCGGCATGTGTAATTATATGCCATATTTCTTCTATGCTGGCATCAAATCGTCCGGTTAAACCTCCCGAAACATAGGATGGGATTGTCTCATCATTACCTAAATCCTGTCCGAGACGACCGGCAGGAAAACTGCCATTCAGATCACTTTCTTTTGCCCACATAACAACAAAAGCCTTATTTTCCAGCATTTTATCAAGCACCAACTGATTATCAACCATACCATCTTCGTCATTATCAAGATATTGAGCCATAATATTAGCTGCATGCAATAAATTAGCATCACTAACACCCGAAACGGCATATATATCAATGCCAAACACCTGTACCTTACGATTAAAACCTTTCAGGATGCCATCAGTATTGGCTACAATAGTAAAATTAGGATCGTTGCCCGGTTCAACAGGAACAGATGTATTGTCGTCATCCTTGGAACAGGACGCACTCGCCATTATTACCATTATTAATACCAACAGCATTTTCTCTGTCACTTTCATCATAACTAATAGTTTTTAATTAAACGTTAAGTTGTTTTCACTAAACGCAAATGAATAACTATCATTACGAAATTCCATGTTTAATGAGTCTGTCTGCTTCTAGCCGGACTTACTTAAACTAGCTTTATATTGGCTGGGCGTTTGTCCTTCCAACGTTTTGAAGGCAGTGTAAAAGGTTGATTTGGAGTTAAATCCCGCCTCCTCAGCCAGTCCTGACATTGACAATTGATTCGCTCGCTCTGAACTTAACAACCGTTTAAATTCATCAACCCTGAAACGGTTGATGTATGAGTAAAAGTTACATTGCTTTTGTTGATTGATTAAACGCGACACCTCCTTTTCTCCTATCCCACTTAACTCTGACAACATCCGAAGATTTAACTTTGGATTAGTAAACAACTGTTGTTCTTGCACCAGATTATTGAGTTCACCCCATCGCTTTACATCTTCGCTTTGCTGGTCGGGCCAATTACTTCCTCCAGTTCCTTCGTTAACATAAGGCTGTACAAACAATTTCCGTTTAAAAATCTCCGGCTGTGAAATACCATTATGACCAATCCAGAAAATGGTAAAAAAGGTTAACAGACTTGACACCCCAGCCCAGTATGGCTCCCCTCTCTCGCTTTGCAGTAATGCAATATCTTCAATGATCCATAAGGCATGAAATCCCAGAAAAATAAAAACAATCACACGAATCCATTTAAGCGTTAAACGCTCCAGATTAGAATAATAAGCTTTTAATCCGCTTTGGTGCTGCCTGATGTAATAAAGTAAATACACCAGAATTGAAATATTAAACAGGTATTCGATGAGCATTAAATCAATGCTCATAAGGTTAAACACCACACCCGGTAACAGCAATAACAGTACATAACGACTATTCGTACGATTGATAGTACGCCTAACGTACAGGAGTAACAGCGGCATGGTAAATAGTGAAGTTTGCAATTCCCACTGCCCTTCATCAATAAACTGCTCACTTAACACTGAGAATACCTCTCCACCCAGACTAAACAAGAAAAGGCTAAGGAAAATATTGGCCCGTCTGTTGTCCGATTGAACAGTCAGGAATATCATGCCCAATACTATTGCTGTGATAAATGAAAAGATATCTGCCAGCGAAAAAAGATTTAATTCGAGTTGTATTGAATAATTGTTCATATGGTTGATCTAAATTGACTCAAGAATTTATCTTTCGGATGAATACAAAACTAAGAAACTGATTATTTATTGTGATCTACTAAATTATTCGATTCACAAGTTCGTTCATCTCATCCATCAATTACTGATCAACTTAAAAAAATCGCTACACACAGGCTCACAGCCGTGAGATATCCCGATGCCAATGGTGAAAATCTTGACATACACCTGAAGGGTAAAAAGAAGAAATACAGCAAGGCTGTTAAAGAAGGTGGAGAATGCATTATTGAACATTCATAACGAAAGTTCACTTATAACATGGTAAACTGGCAGGCTCTTGAAGATCTGCCAGTTTTTTTTTGCACCTATCCCACTCTTAACCAGATATCTTAAACCCAAACCTTATCATTTTTAAAATTTATCGGTAGGGTAACTCCCTTTATCTGCGGTAACTGAATAAACAATCAGTTTTTTCAACCTAAAAGAAAACATCATGAAAAGTTATTTAAAAACATTTATCGCAGCTTTAATATTTGTATCGAATGGGTTTCTAGCTAATGCCCAAACTGCTGGTGAAGGCCCAATTTTGACAGAGGAGCAAAAAGAGATGGTAGCTCAACATAAAGCCGAAAAAGAAGCCAATCATGAAGCTTTTAAAGCCACACTTAGCGATGAGCAGCTGGCCATACTCGAAAATAAGGAGATGAGCAGGCAGGAAAAAATGAAAGCTTTTTCCGAATCCTTATCCGAGGAGCAAAAAGCCATGCGAAAAGCTAACAAAGAAAGCATCACTGCTAATCGTGAAGCATTGCGCGCTACTCTAAGCGACGAACAAAAAGAAGCCATTAAAGCGCACCGCGAAACTAAACGTGAGGAATTCAAAGCCTCTTTGACAGATGAACAAAAGGAGTTAATTGCTGCAGCTAAAGCTGAGAAAAAAGACAACCGGGATGCATTTAAGGCATCTTTAACTGAAGAGCAATTAGCTATATTGGAAAATAAGGAGTTAAGCAAACAAGAAAAGCAGGAAGCATTACGAGCTACATTAACTGATGAACAGCGTGAGTTAAGAAAGGCTAATATGCAATCGATGAAAGAAAACCGCGAAGCCATTAAAGAAACATTGACTGAAGAACAAAAACAGGCTCTTAAAAAGCAGGCAAAAAGACGCGCCCGCAAGAAGAGAAATGCCAATAATGGATAATTTCCCAAATGTTTAAGTTTAAAAGTACAGGTTCCCCGCCTGTACTTTTTTTAATTGCAATTAGAGTATAGCAAACGAGCCATGAGATGTCTTCTGACATTGGCAAACCATTATTAGCGAGTTCCATCGAACACCTTTGAATAAACAACTATAACACCTAAAAAATAAGTTTTGGTGAATAAAATTCTAAAATATAATGAGATGAAAAACCTCACTATACTATCTCTTTTATTACTTCATTCATTCATCAGCTGGACGCAGGAAGCCTATCTCGATTCGGTATTAAACGAAGTTATGTACTACGATGAGAGCGAACTACTGTATATGGAACTTGACAGCGATAAAACCTATCATTTCATATATGCCAACAGTACTTACAACAGTCAATCGTTCTATGCAGGTCGTGAGGTGGCAAATCCACAGTATTACCTTTCGGGTCAAGTATCTTACTTCAACACCAAAGGTTTTTTTATGGGCTTTGGAACCAGTTCTGGAACATGGTTTAGCGCCAACAATGATGCCAACTACAACAACAGCATTATGGTTGGCTATGGGCGTGCCCTAAAAAAGCACCGATGGTTAAGGTATAATATTAATTACAGCCGATACTTTGGCATAAACGATGGCTTCGACTTCTCAATGAGCTACAGCAATAACCTGCATTTTGGAGTGAGTGCTAAAAACAAATGGCTAGGCACAAGGACCGGTCTTAACTATTTATTTGGCAAAGATTCAAAAGCCACTATAAACTGGGACATATATTCGGACATTACCCTGATCAATATGAGCACTTTTAATAACATTAAACTGGAACCGGAACTTTCTTTTTTTTACGATTCGGAAGAAGTGGAACAAACAACATCAGACAATAATGGAGCTATCACTTACAGCAACAAATTTGGCTGGATGAATACAGAAATTTGTCTCCCTCTAACTATGACAATCAATAATTTTGATATTGAATTAGGCTACACAATCAACCTGCCGCGTTCGCTTGATCCCAATTACTCATATAAAAACACAAGTTTTTTTACTATTTCTGCAGGATATATTTTCGAGTTGTAAAAAAAAACT
>JAKSBD010000182.1 GCA_022361295.1 Bacteroidales bacterium | reverse complement strand
TGGAGTAGTCCGGCAACGCCTGGCTTGTTTAATAAAAATCACCTGCCCGCATCCTGCTTCACTTCTTCAAACGATATGGAATAACCTTTATGCTGAGTAAATGGAGATGATGAATCAGACAATAATAACAATGGTTTCTGAAATGGAAACTGAATTAAGAAATATTCTTGGTTTTTGGGCATCTGATACGATTGATGAAACCAATGGTGGGTTTATTGGTGAAATGGATCATTCAGGATTAGTAAAGAATGATGCAGAAAAAGGTGCTGTTCTCAATGCAAGATTGTTATGGACCTTTTCTTCAGCCTTTAGTTTCTTTAAGGAAGATAAATATTTGCAATTGGCTCAAAGGGCGTATGATTATCTCACACAATATTTTTGGGATAAAGCTAATGGCGGATTATTCTGGTCGTTAAATCCGGATGGTACCGTAATAAATAGCCGAAAACAGGCTTATGCGCAGGGATTTGGTATTTACGGTTTTTCAGAGTATTACAAAGCTTCGGGCAACAAAGAAAGCCTTGATCATGCCATACAGCTGTTCAGGTTAATGGAAAAGCACTTTTACGAACCTGTATTTGGTGGTTACATCGAGGCTTTGACTGCTGACTGGCAGGTAATGGCTGATATGCGCTTAAGTGAGAAAGATGCCAATGAACCGAAGTCGATGAATACACACCTGCACATCATTGAGCCATATACTAATCTATATCGACTATGGCCGGCAAATGACCTTAAAGAATCTGTTCAACGCCTGATTAAGGTGTTTAGGGATAAAATAATTGATGCTGAGACAGCACATTTTAAACTGTTCTTTGATCTGGATTGGACAACAAAATCTGATATAGTGTCTTATGGTCATGATATTGAAGGTGCCTGGTTATTGAATGAAGCAGCTCACTTTATTAACGATGAAGAATTGATAGGGCAAATGAAGGCAATATCCATAAGGATGGTGGATGTAACTATCAATGAAGGCTTGGATAAAGATGGCAGTGTTTTCTATGAATATG
>JAKSBD010000711.1 GCA_022361295.1 Bacteroidales bacterium | reverse complement strand
TTGTGCAGTCGGCCGCTCAATTACGTGCCAATGATTATAGCAATACCAATGACTCGCTATATAAGATTTTGGATGGTCTCGTAAGATTGTAGGGCTGAAAGCCTTCAACATCAAAACGTGGGGCGATGCCCCTTGTTTTCATGTCTAAGGCTTTGATTGCGTCGATTTTCAATTCAGCCTATTATACAGGTTAAATCAACTTAACTTAATGACATTGTTCGCTCGGTAGCAGTTCTTAACAATCTTCTATTCTTTTAAAGGATTGGTGTTGACGGCATGAACCACCATCCATTTATCATCAATGTGTCGCCATACAGAGGTGAAACTGCCTTTTAGGGCTTGCTTTTCGCCGTCCTTAGGGGTGCCGGTAAAAGCAAACATATGAGTGACAGTTGCAATGTTTTCGGCTGGTACCTCAATTGTTTCACTCAAAATTTCAACATTCCAGTCAGTGAACATATCATGTGATTTGTATACCCTGTCTACAAATTCTTTATACGAATCAACGGCCTCGCCATTAACCACAAAGCAGAACTCAGGGCCACTGTAGTAATTCTTAACATACTTACCAACATCGCGTGAGTTATAGTCTGCCACCAATTGGTGAGCATGCGTTTTCACATCGGCAGCAATCATTTCGCGTTTAGCCATCCATTTGGCTTCTTTGCCTTTCTTTTTCGACATGGAGAACTCGTCATTCATCTCATAGGCCTTTTTATAGCTTTTTGCAGCATCTTTATATGACTTAACAGCCATAAAGTAATCGCCTTTTGAATCGTATGGATTGGCCTTGTTCGGAGCCATCTCAATGTACTTGTCAAATGATGCTTTGGCTTTGTCATACTCTTTGTCTGCCAGATAGAGGTAGCCTTTGGTATTGTGAACTGAAGCCACGTCAGGATTCATTTTGGCGCATTCCTCCAATATGCTTAATGCCTCAGCCCTGGTTTCATCTTCGCCGCCCAGATTATAGGCCAGCATTGTTTTTGCAAAAATGTTTTTAGGATATAATTTAACCAGCTGACGACTTTCTGCAATTGGCACATATTTAGGGTCAGCTTTCATTTTAATGGCGCCTTCCTTCAATACTTTTTCTCCCTTGTTCATTTTTCCAGAGTAGCTGGCCATCTTATCCCGGGCTGCTTCTCTGCTTGCTTTGTCACCAACCATTGATTGCAGAAAATACCCCATAAAGAAATTAGGATCTGCCTCTAATGCTTTCTTGTTTACCTTTTGCATTTTGGTAAACTCCACATCATAAACGGCATCCATGGCCTCAGTGTAAAGCACTTTAGCTTCTTTGGATTTGGTGGTAGCCGGTAAGTAAAGGTCTTGCGCAATTAATGGTGTAACCATTCCCAATAGCAAAGCTGTAAGCAGTCCTTGCTTTATTAAAGTAATCTTTTTCATGACAGGTGTTTTAATAATGAATAACAGGGTATTATACACCCAAAATGAAAATCTGTCAATAGCAGAATATGGTTTGTTGGCGGGATTCATGTAAAGCAAGCTTGGGCATAACGCCGCTATTCGTTCAGGTCGAGCCTAGGTAAGCGTTCAGGTTGAACGTAGGTAATCGTTCAGGTCGAACGAAGGTAATCGTTCAGGTTGAACGTAGGTAATCGTTCAGGTTGAACGACGCCCTTAGTTCAGGTTGAACGCAAGTGAGCGTTTAGATTGAACGACCATAACATGTGGGGGAATCCGCTTAAGGGGTGTGTAATCCGTTGCAACAGTGAATTTAATAGAGCAGAAATTAACTTGCAGCGGAATGTGCAAAAAGACGCTAAGACCTTAAGGTTTCGCAAACCTTAAGGTCTGGATGATACCCAACATTGGCACAGATTTGCAATCGCTGGTGCGGATTTGCAATCCGTACGTAGATAAAAAAAGAGAGATGAAAAATTCATCTCCCCTTAATTACTCTATTAACTAAACCAATCTAAACACTATTTACTCATTGAAGGCGGTAACATTGATGTGCCCCAGTCTTTAGCCGGAGCAGATCCCATTATCAGTTTCAACTCGCCACCTTGCATCATTTCCTTATGTGTAAACCACGAACGCTCCAGGAGCTGGCCGTTCAATGTGGCACTTTGTATATAAATATTCTCAGGCGAGTTATTTTCTGTTTTAATGACGAATGACTGTCCGTTGGCCAATTGTATTTCGGCTTCGTCAAATAGTGGTGAACCCAAAATATAATTACCATCAGCCGGGTTAACCGGATAAAAACCCATTGAGCTTAATACATACCAGGCCGACATCTGACCGCAGTCTTCGTTACCACAAAGTCCGTCTACCTCACTGGTGTACATGGTGCGGTGGATTTCATTCACCCGCTCAGCTGTTTTCCATGGCTTACCAACATAGTTGTAGGCATATGCCACATGGTGGCTTGGTTCATTACCATGAGCATACTGACCAATTAATCCGCTGATATCAGGAGATGCATGCTCGCCTTTTACTGCTTCGTCGATGGTGAATAATGAATCTAACTTAGTAACGAAATTATCAGGACCTCCATGCAGCTGCACCAAGCCGTTAATGTCGTGTGGTGCAAACCATGAATATTGCCAGGCATTACCTTCAACATATTCATCATCGCGATGAGAAGAGAATAAAGGGTCAAACTCTTTTTTCCATTCTCCATTGGCCAGTTTACCACGCATAAATCCTGTTGAAGCATCAAAATGATTTTTGTAGTAAGCAGCTCTCTTCATAAATTCCTGATAAACCTCTTCGTTACCAACCGATTTGGCAACTTGAGCAATACACCAGTCGTCATAAGCATATTCAAGTGCTTTTGATACCGATTCGTTTTCAAGGTCGGCAGGCAGGTAACCATATTCACGGTAGTGGTTTAAGCCTTCATGATCGGTCATAGCGCTGGCAACCATAGCTTCCAGCAACTCATTACCATCAATATCAGTAATTAAACCTTTTTGCCACGCATCGGCAATAACCGGAATAGCATGGTAACCAATCATACAATTGGTTTCATTACCTACAAGTTCCCACACTGGCAACAATCCGCTTTCGCGATAAATAGCCATAAACGAGTGGATGAAATCATGGACTTTATCTTCCTGAATCATTGTAAATAATGGGTGGCTTGCACGGAAGGTATCCCATAATGAGAATACGGTATAACGCTCAAATCCATCGGCTTTATTGATTTTCCCATCCAGACCTTTGTATTCACCATTATAATCCGAATGAACATATGGGGCAATCATGCTGTGGTACAATGCTGTGTAGAATATGGTCTTGATGTCTTCTTCAGGTGTCTGCACCTTTATCTTCTTCAGTTCTTTTTCCCATGCATCAGATGCCTGCTGACGATAGGAAGCGAAATTCCAGTCCGACATTTCCTTTTCAATGCTTAAGCGGGCTCCGTCAATGCTGGCCGACGATAAACCAACCTTAAGCAGTAAAGGTTCTTCTCCGGCTTTGTCAAACGATAATACTGCACGAACATCGTCGCCTTTTAGCTCGTTGGTTGCTTTTAGTTTACCACCCTTCACCACTTTGAAATCAGTGACAGGCTGATTGGTTTCAATCACAAAATACAACCATTGATCGTTGGCCCATCCCATTGATTTTCTATAGCCAACAAAGCGATTGTCAGATTCCTTCTTAATATATGTGTCAATGGCTTTATCCCAGTTAATGGCATGACCCAGGTCAATAATCACAGAACGCTTATCGCCCGGTGTAAACGCATACTGGTGCATTCCTACACGACGCGAAGCCGTTAACTCAGCTTTAATGCCTTTATTCAGTAAATCAACAGTGTAGTACCCTGCTTCAGCCGCTTCATGGTCATGCGAATAGCTGGCTTTGTAATTTTGCAGGAAGTTTTTACCACCGGCAGTGGTGTCTGAAGTAACTTGCTGATTGGTTGGGAGAATCAATAAATCAGCTAAATCGCCAATTCCTGTTCCGCTAAGGCACATGTGTGCAAAACCAACCAGTTCAGACGATGAGGTGTGATAACCTGATACCCAGTCCCAGCCATTAACACCATTAACCGGACTTAACTGCACCATTCCAAATGGTGTTGTGGCCCCCGGAAAAACATGTCCGTGCGCACCTGTCCCGATAAAAGGATCAACATAGCTCGTTAAACGAGGTTCTTCTTGCGGTTGCTGACATGCCATTATGCCTGAAAGGCATATTACGGCCAATAAAATCTTTAGCTTCATGTTTAGTCTATTTAATTATTTCAATTACATACCAAACAGAAGTTGAAGTTAAAACAGAAACAAGCTGATAGTTTGCAGAGCGAAGACGAAATACAGGAATAAAACCCCACTTCGGCTTCGCTCAGAAAGCTTATTAACTTATTTCACAAGTATTGAGCCTATTGCTCAACTTGCTCAAGCTCTTTCCATACAATGGCACTGGCACCTAATACTGCGATTTTAGCTCCATCTAATTTTGATGGTAACAGCTTCACTTTGTCACTGTATAAAAAGCACATGTTCTCTTCCATGTGTTTTTTAGTCGGTTTAAAAATGTAATCGCCGGCCTGTGCTAAGCCACCGAATAAAAATACGGCTTCGGGACTTGAAAAGGCTACAAAATCGGCAATAGCTCGTCCCAGCATTTTACCGGTTTGCTCAAAGGCTTCAAGAGCCAGCTCATCGCCTTTAACAGCAGCATCATATACCATTTTAGAGGTAAATTGACCAGATGGAACCTTACGCAAATCACTTGGAATTTTGGTATTGGCATTCAACTCTGACACTGTTCTGCAGATACCTGTTGCCGAAGCATAGGTTTCTAAACAACCATTGCGGCCACAGCCACACTCACGCCCGTTGCGTTCGGTAATAACATGGCCCAGTTCACCGGCAAAGCCATCGTGGCCCAAAACCAGCTCGTTATTAACAACAATACCACTGCCTACACCTGTTCCTAATGTGAGCATTATAAAATTGCTCATGCTCTTAGCACCACCATACATCAGTTCGCCCATTGCTGCCGAGTTAGCATCGTTGGTTAACGCAATGGCCGGATAATCGAAATACTCACGTAGTAACTTCACAAATGGTACTACTTCGCCCCAACCAAGGTTGGAAGCACCAACAATTTCGCCAGTGTAGTAGTTGCTGCTTGGTGCACCAACACCAATTCCTTTTACTTCAACTTCTTCATCAAGCTCATAAACTGTTTCATTAATTTTTGCACTAAGTACATCGAGGTAATTCTTAACATCGGTATTCGTCAGGGTAGGTGTTGATGATTCTGCCAGCAGATTACCAGCTCTGTCAACAACTCCAATTACCGTATTGGTTCCTCCAATATCAATACCAATTGCTACTTCTTTCTTCATCTTAAAAGACTTTTAGTTTTAGAAACCTCTGTAAAAACGCTCTTTAACGGTTGTTTTTACAAAGCTTCCTGTTAATTAAACACTTGTTGTTTTTTGGTTGATGGAGTCAGGTAAAAGCGCATTAATACCTAAATCCGCCTAAAGATAAGATTTAATCAACAGTCAAAAACAAGTGCCAAACAGATACCTCACTTAAAAACATCTACAAGCTCGACTAATGTCAATCAAATGTAGCCATTTAAGAAGTAACAGGAGACTCAAAAAGAATGTAAACGAATGGTTTTGACTGCGATTATACGTAATTTGAACAAGAGACCACCTGGCTCGAAAAGCAATGTCATTAAGTTAAGGCTGAAAGTCTGAAACAGTGACTATGTTTCAGACTTTCAGCCTGCTATTTACATTATTGTCAAATTCAAGGGACGATGCCCCTTGTTTTGATGTTAAAGACCTTCAGTCTTTTATGTAGGTAAAAAGTCTTAACTTAATGACGATGGCCTGAAAAGAGGATTGAAAACTGAGCTTATGCCAATTTTTTCATGCATGTTATACCATTTAAATATTAAAATGCGCTGGTATGATGCCGATACATATTCATAGTGTTTTTAGGAGTGAAGCGAACTAAAGGCGCATTTTGAATAGTAATCGGTATTACATGCCTTTACCAAATAAGCCTTTTTGACGACCCTGTCGTTTGCCAAAATAATAGGTTAAATCAAAAAACGGCAGAATAGCAGTGCCATTGGTATCAACATAGTTGGCAAAAGAAAGAATATAACCGACCGAAACAGTAAAACGGGGCGTTATGATCGTCTGTAACTCGGTGTTTTGTTCGACAGCACTGTTTCCTGAGAAATCACCCCTAAAGTATTTAAGGCCACCACCCAGCATTAATATAGGTGTCATTTGCCAGTCGGCACGTGCTCTTATGTAGGCCGTATAGCCCGATCCTGTTAAGGCAGGACTACGATTGGCCAGCATATGGCCTTTTAGTTCCTGTAAATCTGAGTCGCCAAACGGAACGCCAAAATCAACGCCAATACCACCTGTAATAATAATGTATGGTTTATCACGTCCGCAACGGTCATGGTTCATAATCAGGCGCGAAACCAATAACTCATTTTTCATCGATAAGATAAACGGAATCTCTTCTGCATGTTCAAGTATAGAGGTATAATTACGTTTGTTAATCCAGTTTAATCCCGGAGTGGCCGAATAAAAACCATGTTTGGAAGACACATACCAATTATCGTTTCGCCAGCGCTTTTTAATGTACAGGTTAGGCACCCAGTAATTTAAAAACAGTTGTGATGATATTTCAAGCCCGGGTTTTATACCGTATCTCGACGGACTGATAAGACTTAGATTAACTGCTTGGTCGTAAACAGTATTAGCAGTTTCGCCATGCCATAATAAGTCATCCCTGTTATCATTTTGTCGTGCCCCCATTGGTTGCTGAGGATTAAAAGCATTGCGCTCATCTTTTTCAAATGCAGTTTGCTGACGCTTTTTAATTTCGCGTTTAGATGTTCCTTTATTACGCTTGAATTTCTTTTTGCTTTGTGCATCAATCTGGCTGCTAATGCTGCAAAGCAGAATAATTATCAGGATATGTATCAACTTTTGCATAGACTGGCTCTTTGTATCAGAACGCAAATATGCAGCTTATAGTCTATCGTTTAAGGAATAAAGGATGAGTGTGATTAAAAAATTGATGAACATTACCTGTTAACTGTGGTTTAACTATTTCAACAAGAAACTTAGGAAACTTTTAACACAAATTAAGTTTCCACAGGATTAAAAGTTTATACATTTGCAGCCATGGAATCGAAACGATTAGAAATTACTGAAAGTGCCCTTAAGCTTTTTTGCCAGTATGGTATTAAAAGTGTGAGCATGGATGATATATCCCGCGAACTGGGAATGTCGAAAAAAACCCTTTACCAGTATATAAATGATAAGAATGATTTGGTAGATGCTGCATTAAACCTGGCTTGTAACAAGGATTGTGAAGCAATGTTGGTTTTTAAACGTAAAGATCTGAATGCCGTTGAGCAAATTTTTGAAATGAAAAACATGGTTGAACAGTTTATTGGTCAGTACCAGCCAACCATGATGTATGATTTGAAAAAATACTATCCGGCATTATTATCGGATTTTCAAAATAAACAGAAGGATGTGCATATTGAAGCCTATACTTCCAACCTGACACAAGGTCAGGAAGAAGGTTTGTACCACGACGACATCGATATTAGTGTGATTGCACGAATGCTGTTCGCTCATGGCATATACACATTCGACGATAGTAACGGACTGTTCACAGCAAGTGAGCTACGTAGTATGAATTTATATACCGAGGTGTTTAAATACCATTTCAGGGGTGTTTGCACCGAAAAAGGCATGGAAGAAGTTGAAAGACTATTTTGTGATGACAATGACGAAAAAAAATAAACACACAACTATGAGAAACACATTATTAACAGCGCTGATGTTTGTGGTGCTTGGCCTTGTTCCGGCTAAAGCCCAGACAGAAGGCGATTCATTGGCTTTTACCCTGCAGGAAGCGATGACTTACGCCACTGAAAATGCCTTTCAGAGTAAAAGCGCAACTTACGACATTGAGGCGGCAGAGAAACGCGTATGGGAATACATTGCCATAGGTTTGCCACAGGTTACAGCAGAGGGTCAACTGACAGATAACCTATCGATTCAGGAAAATGTAATTACCATGACACCTGAAGATGGTTCAGATCCAATGGTTCTTAAAACACAATTTGGACAACAATACAACTGGAATGCTACAGGTAACGTTAGTCAGCTCTTGTTTGACGGGTCCTATTTGCTTGGAGTGAAAGCCAGTAAAATTTATGTGGCCATTAGTGAAAAGAATAAAGTCAAAACTCAGATTGACGTAA
>JAKSBD010000259.1 GCA_022361295.1 Bacteroidales bacterium | reverse complement strand
TCCTGTTGGTGAGCCTGTCATCAATAAAGTACCTCGTTTGATGATTGCCGGTGTGCTGAATAAAGTTAAAGAGGACTTTGAACTGTTGGATGCAGGCTTTGATGTGGAAGTATTTATTCCACAAGGCAGGCGTTTGGCACAGAAAACCTTTAATCCTCGTTTAGGTATAGAAGGCGGTTTATCAATTATCGGCAGTACCGGACGCATCAAACCATTTTCATCAGAGGCCTACGTCAACAGTATCAGGCGTCAGCTTGGGCTTGTTAAAGAAAATGGTTCACAACATATTGTATTGAATTCAGGTGGCCGCAGCGAAAACTACTTAAGACAGCATTTTAAGGATTTACCTGATCATTGCTTCGTTCAATATGGCAACTTTATTGGCGAGGCTCTGGTAGCTGCCGCTTCAAGTGGTGCTCAAAAAGTTAGTTTGGGAATAATGACAGGTAAAGCTGTTAAACTGGCTGCAGGTTATCTTGATACACATAGCCGAAAGGTAGTGATGGATAAAGCATTTATCGGACAAATGGTGATGGATGCCGGTTACCCTGTTGATTACCTTGAACAAATTAAAAAGATACGTCTGGCGCGCGAACTGGAAACTATATTTCCTTTCAATTCTGAAGAACCGTTTTTTAAAGTATTAAAGCAACGCTGTGAAGCTTCGATGGCTTCTGTAAAAGGAAACTTTCAATTACAGCTGATTCTGATTAATAACGATGGTGTTTTGCTTGATTAATAAGTTTTAAATGAGAGATGATGACTAAAAAGAACCTGCTTATTTTATTTACTGTGCTTTTGCCACTTCAGGCATTTGGTATGCACATCATGGAGGGCTACTTGCCAGCCAGCTGGTCACTCCTCTGGAGTATTGTTTTTATTCCCTTCTTATTTCTGGGTGTTAAAAGTGTAGGTCAGCAATTGGCCCATACACCTGAGCGACGTATGATACTGGCTATGGTTGTTGCCTTTGCCTTTGTATTATCATCGCTTAAACTGCCATCGGTAACAGGTAGTAGCTCACATGCTACCGGTATGGGCTTTGGAACAGCTCTGGCAGGACCAATGGCCATGTCGGTTGTTGGTTGTATAGTGTTGCTTTTTCAGGTGTTTTTACTGGCACATGGTGGCATAACTACCCTGGGTGCAAATGCCTTTGCCATGGCTTGTGCAGGACCGATAATAACCTTTACTGTATTTAAGGTATTGCAAAAATGTAAATGTTCATTACGAGTGGCCTTATTCGTAGCCACTGTGATTGGAAACCTGGCAACCTATGTTGTAACGTCTGTGCAGTTGGCTTTGGCTCATCCCGATTCGGTAAGTGGTTTTTGGGGGGCATTCATCAAGTTTATCGGCATATTTGGTATTACACAGGTTCCGGTGGCCATTGTTGAGGGATTATTAACTGTTATAGTGATAAATATTCTGGTGCAGAATGACTTTATCAAAGAGTCGGGTATATTCTCCCTAAACAGTATTAAGCAATTTGGAAAAAAGAAACTGGCTCATGAAAACAAATAAGAAGTTGACAAAGCAAAACTACCTATTGCTTTTTATTGTGTTACTCATCCCTGTGCTGGCCTTATGGCTGGGTGGAGATTCAGAGTTTGGTGGTGCTGACACGATTGCAGCCGAGACCATTGATAATGGGAAAGAGGCTTACAAACCTTGGTTTGAATCGGTTTGGGCACCGCCGGGAGGCGAAACAGAAAGCCTGCTGTTTGCATTACAGGCTGCCTTAGGTACTGGTGTATTGGCCTATCTTATTGGATATATAAAAGGGAAAAGGGCTGCTTTGGATGCGAAATAGTAATGGTAAAATAAGTCAGGTACCGGTAAAACGGTATATCAGTAATTGTTTCCTGGAGGGAACCGGTGAGAAGATTTGGCTGGTTACCTTATGGTTGCTGCTGGCCTTAACTATTAGTCAATGGCTAACACAATGCCTGATGCTGTTAGTTGGTATACTTGTATTTACTGTTTCTATCCCACCTGCCAAAAGGAAGTGGCGTCTTTTCGTTTTGGCGGGCACCTTTATTGTTGCCGGAACCTTAGGATTGGTTTTTGAAGTTGGCAGTTTATCTCCCAATGCCATAATACAGGTTTCTGTATTTGGAGTCTGGTGGAATATAACAGAAGCCAGTCTGGCACATGCCGGTGTAACCGCACTTAAAGCTATGAATGGATTATGTGCGATTCGTATGGCCATGCTTAGCTTATCTTTTGAGGAAGCAATGACTGTTGCTAAACGCTTACGTTTGCCTGGTGTGATGATCGAGCAGATTCTTTTATCGTATCGTTACCTGTTTGGAATAAGAAAATCGGCTAATGAGGTGATGCTGGCCCAAAGGCAACGCATGGGATACGGTACTTTCCGTAATGGCATGCGTTCATTTGCAGGTATGTTGGCAGCAGTATTTATTAAAAGCCTGCGTTTATCACTGCAAAATTATCAGGCCATGCAGGTGAGGGGGTATCACGGGCATACCTATTGTCCCGAAAAATGGGTGAAAAGCTCCTTGTTCAATGTGTTATGTATTACCATGTTGGCAAGTGGTTTTGTTGCACTTTCTTTTATTCGTTTATAATTATGGCTGTTATTGAGCTAAGAAATATAAAATACACTTATCCTTCAGGTACAACTGCCTTAAACAATATTTCTGTAAGTATTGAAAAAGGGCAGAGGGTGGCTCTGATGGGCAGTAATGGCTCGGGTAAATCGAGTCTTTGCTTGTTACTGGCAGGTGTAATTAAGCCTGATATTGGTGAATATCTGATACATGGTGAGTCCTTTCGTTACTGCCGAAAGCATCGAGTGCAATTGTGTAAACGTATCGGGTATGTTTTTCAGGACCCGGATGTGCAGGTCGTGTCAACCCACGTTCATGAAGATGTGGCTTTTGGCTTGCGAAACATGGGCTTAAAAGAAGACGAAGTGCAGAAACGCATTACGCATTATCTTGAATTGACAGGTATTTGTGATTTGCGTGAGAAAGCTGTTCATACACTAAGTTATGGGCAAAAAAAGCAGGTGGCCTTGGCTGGTGTTCTGGCTATGGAACCGGAAATTGTGATGCTGGACGAACCTTTTGCCTGGTTAGATTACAGGCAGTCACAGCGTTTGTTAAAGATTCTGAATCAATTGAGTGATATGGGGAAAACAGTAATTGTCAGCACCCACGACTCGCAATTTGCAAACGATTGGGCCAGCAGAGCCATGCTCATGCAAAATGGATCGTTAAAGGCCAGTGGAGTAGCTGCTGAGCTATTGGCCAATGATCAACTTTTGGATGAGCTGGATATTGCACCTGTTATCAACCAGGGAGCAAAACTGAATGTAGAAGTCTGTTAACTACAAAAACTCAAGCAACTCCTTTAGTTCATTAATAACATAGGTAATCTCTTCCTGGTGATCTTGCTTTTTGGAGTTAAAAAATACCTGGTCAATGCCGGCTTTTCGGGCACCTTTAATATCTGCTTCAAGGCTGTCGCCAATCACCAGGCTTTCTTTTTTACTGGCGTGACTGCTTTTGATGGCATAGTCAAAAAAGTAGGAGTGCGGCTTTTGAACACCAATCAACTCTGAAATATAGATGTTGGTAAAATAAGGGCGCAGTCCACTGTTGTGTAATTTATGAGTCTGCACCTCTTTAAAGCCATTGGTAATAATGTGTAGTTGGTAGCGATCCCTGAGTTGTGTTAAGACATCTATCGTATCAGGAAATAAAATGGTTTTAGTGGCACTGATATCCAGGTAGTCTTTTGCAAACTGACGGGCAACGGTTAAGTCATCAAAACCAGCTTCGGCAAAAGGCAGGTAGAATCGCTGCACATTAAGTGTTTTCTTATCGACTTTATTCTTACGATATTGAGCCCATAAATATAAATTATGAGGCTCATACCTGTCATGGAAATCATCAAAATCAACGAAAAAACGTGATAGATTATAACTGTCAAACATCTCTCTTAAAGCTGCTTCAGAATTAGCCTCAAAATCCCATAGTGTATGATCCAAATCGAAAAAGAGGTGTTTGTATTTTTTCATTGTCTTTAATTGTTGATTTGTTGATTTATTGAATAGTTTAGGAGTTGGGACTCGAAATCCGAACCCCGAAACTATAGGCTCTACTTTGAAACCTGAATCACCATATGGCGTGTCATGCTCCAGAAGTGCTCTTTATCTGATATATTCAGAATCATGGCACCATCACTTGCAGGAGCAAGTGTGTATGACGACTCGGGATGGTTTGACAGAATTTTCGCCTTTGGCATGTAAACATTTAATGAATCCAGTTCACGGTAATCGATCGTTGAAAAATAGTCTTGCGAATAACCTTCTGACAAAAGCTTTTTCTTACGCAGGAAACCATCGCCTGATAAGATGCCCTCATTTTTAAGTTCTTTTTTTGTGCCAAAGACATAGTAGGCGCGATACAATTTTTCAATTGTTTCATCCAACTCCTGCTGAGTCGCCACCTTAACACCTTCCAAAGAATCAACAACCGACTGCAGTCCTTCGATGGTAAAGTTAAGGTCAGCAATCTTAAGGCTTTGACTTTCCAGTTGGCGCTGCAGTTGAATAATTTCAACCGTTTTATCTTTAAGCTGCGAATTGAGTCGCTTAACCAACTTACTAAGGTTAGTATTGTTTGTAGCCGACTGCTGCAGTTGTTTCTCAAGCTGAGAAATTTGCTCTTTGTTTTGCAGCATTAAATCATATATCACCTGGATATCACGATTAATACGGTCTTCCAATGCTTCACCACCATTTTCGTTATTGGCCACATTAAGCGTTATCAAATGCTCTTTTTCTTTTATTTTCTGGAGATTATCATCAATCTCCAATAAAGCAGAGGCAAGGCTGTTCATCTGCCTGTCTTTCTCAATTGACAGCATTTGAAGCGAATCAATGGTTCTGTCATTATCATTGGTAGCAGTACTCGTTTTAGATTCCTGCTTGCAGCTAAAAAGTCCAATTATGATTGCTAAGGCCAGAAAGTATCTCATTATCTTATTGTTTGTGATTTTAAATTAGTTTAAAAGTTGATTTGTTCGTGCCGATACTGATTGTGAGTTGAACTGCTTATTTCCACGTCAAATCCGAAACCCTGAACCTGGAAAACAATACGCAATTTCAATAACTTAAATCTCGTTATTCTATCTACCGTCTTCCGCCTTCCGTCTTCTGCCTTCGGCCTTTTTCCTTTTCTCCTCAACCTTTCCTTCCACTATAACAACTATTTCTCCTTTAACGCTTTTTGACGAAAAATATTGTTGCAATTCTTCAAGTGTGCTTTGTTTGTTTTCTTCGTGCAACTTACTTATTTCACGCGAAACAGAAGCTTTTCTTTCAGCGCCAAAATGCTCAAGAAACTGCCCCAATGTTTTTACCAAACGAAAAGGCGATTCATAAAACACCATGGTTCTGCTTTCTTCAGCTAAAAATTCGAGGCGTGTTTTTCGACCTTTCTTTTGTGGCAGAAAACCCTCAAAGCAAAAGCGATCATTGGGTAAACCCGAGTTAACCAGGGCAGGTACAAAAGCTGTTGGCCCCGGCAGGCACTCCACAGTAATACCCTCTTCAACGCACTTTTTAACCATCAGGTAACCAGGATCTGAAATGGCGGGTGTACCGGCATCAGATACCAAAGCAGCTGTTTCTCCAGCTTTCAGTCGCTCTGCTATTTTATCAACCGATGAATGCTCATTAAATTTATGATGGGAAATCATGCGCGTGGATACTTCCAGATGTTTGAGTAAAAAACCTGTTGTACGCGTATCTTCAGCCATTATAAAATCTACTTCTTTGAGGATACGGATGGCACGTAAAGTAATATCCTCAAGGTTACCAATAGGTGTAGGTACGATATATAGTTTGCTCATTTTTTATGATTGGTAATTTGTTGAACAGTTGAATTCTTTATTAGTTGAGTAGTGGAACTCCAAACTGGAAACCAAAAACTCTACACTTATCTGCTCTTAAACTCTAAACTTGTCAACTCTTAAACTAATTTAAATAAACCTTCTTTTAATACTTCTGAAAAAGGCCTCACCAGCCTCGTTATTGGCTCCCCAGCTATAATTGGACTGCAAAAAGCTGATGGCCGAATCATAGGATTCCATACTGTTAATCTGATCAAGCGTCTGGTTGAATAAATCCGCATTGTTATTAAATAACTCACGTTGATAATAAAAGCGATCGTTTAAGCCAAAGGCTTTTTTAACATCATCAACCGGTTTCCCGATCGATTTAATATCCTCAATTACCTCTTTCTTATTGGCCAGTTTATCATTAACTGATGATGTTTCCTGATTAATCACTTCACCAAGTACCGACTTCCTGTTTTCATTTTTCGATACGCTCTGATGTCTGAAACTCCTTTTTTGACCATTTT